>NZ_JBEYTW010000173.1:0-7428 GCF_040643275.1 Spirillospora sp. NPDC047418 | reverse complement strand
GCGTGTTGTTGTTATGGACGGCCCCATAACAACAACACGCCGCAGATCAACGGGGGCGGGGGCGGTGTGGGGGGTGGCCGGGGGCGGGGGGTGGCAGCATGGGGGGATGCGGACGAGCAGGACGCGGCAGGGGAACGGCACCTCCAACGGCGACGGGACGGCGGGCGGCGGGCGGCAGTGGGCCCGCGCCGACGCCACCCGGCAGGCGCTGCTGAGCGCGGCGCAGCAGGTCTTCGCCGACCGCGGCTACGCCGACGCGGGCATCGCCGAGATCGTCGAGCGGTCCGGGATCAGCGTCGGCAGCCTCTACCACCACTACGGCGGCAAGGCCGGGCTGTACGTGGCGCTGTGGGAGGAGCTGAGCGCCGAGCAGGAGGCGAGCGCCGCGCAGGCGGTGTCCGCCGCCCGCAAGGACGGCGAGTCCGACCCGATCGCGCTGTTCACCGCCGGTGCCCGCGCCTACCTGCTGGTGTGCTGGGAGCGCCGCGAGGCGGCCCGGCTGTTCCTCGGCGGGGAGGGCCCGTCGGGGTCGTCGCTGATGCGCCGCAGCCGCGCCCAGCACTGGATCGCGCAGAACACCAAGCTGCTGCGCGGCGCCGGGCCGGGCGAGCCGGCGGGACGTCCGGAGAAGGTGCTGAGCCTGGTGCTCACCACGGTCATCGGCGAGGCCGGGCGGGAGATCGCCACGGCCGAGAGCGAGGCCGAGGCCGCCGAGATCATCGACGAGGTCTGCCGGATCCTGATCCGCCTGGCCCGCTGAGCCGGCCCGCTGAGCGGGGCGATCAGGGGCGGCGTCCTCAGGGGCGGGACGCTCGGGTGCGGCGCGCTCGGGGGCGGCGTGCTCAGGGGCGGGCCGTGCGGACCTGCGTGACGACCAGCCGGATCGGCGGGACGGGCTGCAGCGGGCGCGGCGGCCGGACGCGGGCGGGCTGCGGCGGCAGCGTGCGGAGCCGCGCCGCGGTCGGCCGCTTGCCCGCGAGCCGCGTGCGGGCGGCGCGCAGCCGCCGGCGCGTCACCCGCTGGACGCGGGCCTCGGTGCGGCGGAGGAGCCGCAGCCGGAGCAGCAGCAGTGTCACCGCGGCGCCGAGCGCGGCCAGGACGCCCGCCTGGAGCGCGGCCAGTTCTTCGAGCGAGAACGGCTCGCCGGGGATCCCGCTCAGGTTCGACACCGGGACGAGCGGCCCGGAGGCGGGCGCGATCTGCGGGGTGGCGGGCGCGATCGGCGGCAGCGCCACCTGCGGGCCCTTCATGCCGGCGAGCGGGTCGAAGGCGGGCGGCGTCAGCGCCGGGACGCCGGTGGGGAACCGGGTCGGGCTGATCCCGGGCGGCAGCGCGCCGGACGGGGACGTGACGATCAGCTTGTAGCTGCGGGACACGCTCCTGGCCTTGGCCGCCGACACCGCCGCGCGCACGGTGATCACGCCGGGTTTCGCGTTGGACGGGGCCCGCACGGTCGCGATCGCGCCGGCGCCGCCCGCTCCGACGCTGCCGAGGTTCTGCGTCCCGGGGCTGACCGTCGCGCCGGACGCCGACATCTTCAGCACGGTGCCGTTCGCGGTCGCGTTCGCCGACGCCACCCGCACGGTCGCGGTGATCGAGCCGCCGGGGCGCATCGTCGCCTCCGACACCGTCAGCGTGAGCGACAGCACGGGCGTCTTGGGCTTGGTCGGCGGGGTGGTCGGCGGGGTCGTCGGCGTCCCTGTCGGGGGGTCGGTGGGCGTGCCGGTCGGCGGGTCCGTCGGCGTCCCCGTCGGCGGATCGGTGGGCTCGCCGGTCGTCGGCGGATCCGTCGGTTCCTCGGTCACCGGCGGATCCGTCGGCGGGTCCGTCGGTTCCTCGGTCACCGGCGGGTCCGTGGGCGGGTCCGTCGTCGGCGGGTCCGTCGGCGGGTCGGTCGGTTCCTCGGTCACCGGCGGGTCGGTCGTGGGGGTGTCGGTGGTGGGCGGGTCGCTCGGCGTGTCGCTCACCGTCGTGGTCGGCGTGGGCGTGGTCTCGTCGGCGAGCACCGGGTGAACGCCGATGGCGCCGACGAGCGTGACCGCGCCGAGGCCGGCCAGGACCGAGACCGCCGATCGTGAGCGCACCCCGAACGCACCTCCATCGCCTCGCGGCCGTCCGCCGAAATTGCGTCGAATTTGATGGAAGCACGCGACGATTCGGCGGATCAACCCCGCGCGTCAAGGTCCGTTCGAGATGCTCATATTCGACCGGCCCCGTATTTGCGGTTTATCAACTGGTGCTTAATTCCGCGGGCGGTTCCCGGTCCCGTCCGGCGGCCGGCCGCGGCGCCGCGGCGGCCCGCTCGTGCAGCCGCATCGCGCGCAGCACCGCCTCGATCGCGAAGCGCGACTCGGAGTCGGCGAGCCGGTCGCCGAGCGTGCTCTCGACCTGCCGCATCCGGTAGCGGACGGTCTGCGGGTGGATGCCGAGCTCCGCGGCGATCTCGGTGGCGGTGCCGCGGGTCGTGAGCCAGGCGCGCAGCGTGTCCAGCAGCCGGTCGCGCTGCCGGGGGGCGAGGCCGTCCATCTCGCCGAGGTGGCGGCGGGCGAGCTGGCCGATGAGGGCCTGGTCGGACAGCAGCCAGATGGTGATGAGGTGGTCCTCGCAGTCGATCACCGGGGCGTATTCGAGCACGCCCGTCTCCACCAGGTGCAGCGCGTTGCGCGCCCACCGCAGCGAGTCGGCGACGCCGGTGGGCGGCACCGGGATGCCCATCACGAGCTGCCCGTCGGGCAGGACGCGGAGCAGGGCCTGCCGCCGCTCGGGGGTCGGCCGCCCGGGGACGACGAGGAACGGCTGGGTGGAGGTGAGGTCGGCGAGGACGTCACTGTCCAGCGCGGCCCGGACGTAGCGGGCGCCGGGCGGGGCGACGACGGCGGTCACCTCGTCCGGGACCGTCCAGCCGGCCTGCTCGGCGGCCTCGGCCAGCACGCGGGGCGCGCCGGGCGGGCGCAGCAGCAGTTCCAGCAGCCGCCGCCGGTGCGCCTGGGCCTCGCCGTCTGGGCGGGCGTCCAGGTAGCCCTCCAGCGCGAGCGCGGCGAGCTCGTCGATGTAGGCGAACAGCGCGTCGGCGAGCTGCGCCATGACCTCGGGCGCCACCCGGCGGCGCGGCCCGACCTTCATGACGCGGCGCCAGGCGACCTGCGCGCCGATGCGCAGCGCGGCCTGGAGGGTGTCGAGCGTCCGCCCCTCCTGGGCCTCGAAGCGGCCGAGCCTGCGGTAGGTCTCGTGGTGGCGCTCGCGGGGCGCGAGCGGGTTCGCGACCCGGTCGACGAAGTCGGCGAGGGCGCGCTCGACGCCGATCCGCAGCGCCTCGACGTAGGGGTCCTTGAGCGGCCGCCCGTACTCGGGGATCGACCGGCGCACCTCGTCGATGATCTCCTGCGCAAGACTGGGCAGTTCCGGCCGCATCAGCAGGGCGAGCCGGCGCGGGAGCCTGGCCCGGCGATCCACCGTCCCCCGCGTTAAAGCCTGCTGTGCCATGGGCACACCTCCAAGGCGCCGCCGCCGCGGACCGGGGCATGTCGCCGGGCGGGGGCACCCGGCCGTCCGGACGGTCGACCGTATGGCGTAACGCGGGCGGGCGCGCCGAGCGGGGGACCCCAGCACACCCCCCGCTTTCTGTGAGTTGAAGCACATTGAACTTAGATCAAATACGGTCCGTCAAGGTAAATGGAAGGTAAAATCAGCAGTCTGTGGCGTTGCCGCCACATTCGGCTTCCAATTAGGACGTGCTCTCTGTCAGGGCGCTCGCCGCTCCCGCATTCGATGGGCGCGCAGCACCGCGTCGAGCACGAAACGCGCCGCCGGGTCGGTCAGCTGCCGGTCGAAGGTGACGCTGATCTGCCGCATCCGGTAGCGGACGGTCTGCGGGTGCAGCCGGAGCCGGCGGGCCGCCTCCACCGCGTTCCCCTGCGCCTCCAGCCACGCCCCCAGGGTTTCGGTCATGCGCATACGCCGGGTCCGCGGCATGCCGGCCAGCGCGGCGAGTTCGCGGCGGGCGAGCTGGTCGAGCAGCGGACCGTCCGACAGCAGCCACAGCTCCAGCAGGTGCCGCTCGCACAGCGTCGGGCCGCCGTCCTCCAGCAGGCCCGCCTCGACGAGGGTGAGGGCGCGCCGCGCCCAGCGCAGCGAGTCGCCCGCCTCCTCCAGCGGGACGGTCAGCCCCACCGCGAACCGGCGTTCGGGCAGGGCCCGGCCGAGCATCGCCGCGCGCTCGGCGCCGTATCCGCCGGGGATCAGCAGGTGGGGGGCGGCGTCGGCGAGGTTCACCAGCACGTCCGCGTCGAGCGCCTCGCGGATGCAGCGGGCCCCGGTCGGCATCGCGACCATCGCCGCCGTGTCCGGCGGCTCCCAGCCGGCCGCCTTCGCCGACCGGGCGAGCGCACCGGTCGCCGCGCCCGGCCGGAGCACGAGCCGCAGCAGCCGCCGCCTGTCGCCGGGCGGCTCGTCGCCCGCCGACCGCACCTCCAGATACCCCTGGACGGACAGGGAGGCCAGCTCGTCGTTGTAGGCGAACAGCGCCTCGGCCAGCCGGGTCATGACCTCGGCGGGCAGCCGTTTGTCGCGCGCGACGGCCGCCACCCGCCGCCACGCGACCTGCACCCCGACCCGGTAGGCGGCCTGGAGCGCGTCCAGCGTCCGGCCCTCGTAGGCCACGGTGCGGCCGAGTTCGCGGCACAGCTCGTCGCGGCGCTCGTGGCCGACGCCGTTGCCGGAGACCTGGTTCAGGAAGGCGGCCATGGTCTGCTCGACGGTGACCCGGAACGCGTCGGGCACCGCTCCCCCGTCCCGCGGCGCGTACTCGGGCACCGCCCGCCGGATCTCCCCCATGATCTCCCCGGCCAGCGACGGCAGCTCGGCGCTGAGGATCGCGATGACCTGCGGCGGCAAGGCCCCGGGACGGCCCCCTCTGCCGGTGAGGGTCTCCGTCATTCGGTCCCCCTCCCGTCCCGGAAATTCCGCATGATTAAACGGTAGCCCAGGATTATCGTGGGCTGCACCATTCCGGACGATATCTACGCGGGAGTAATAACGCCGGTACTCACCAGGAGACAAAAGCGCGCACACCAAATGATCAGCGAACGACAATGCCACCGGAATACCGCAGCCGACCCGTTACAGCCGTCACTCGCGCCCCGTCCGCCGATCGGCGCGGCAGGAGTCCCGGCGAGCCGCCGCCCGACCGCGAGGCGTCGCCGGATCACTCGGAGCCGGCCGTCACAGCCCGCCGCAGTCGGAACTATGGCCACAACTCCGCCATAGCGCCATGTAACGATTTTCCCTCACCGTAGTCAGTCAGACACCGTTAGTGTCCGTGTCATGCCCTCCGCCGACCACGAGCTGCCGATCGCCCTGCTCAAGGACCAGCCCGCGCTGGCTCCCGAGCTGCTGCAGGCCGTATCTGGCATCAAACCCCCCGAATACGAACACATCGGACTTGGATCGGACACCTTCACCGACAACTACCCGACCGAGTACCGGGCCGACACGGTCGTCATCCTGGGCGAGCCGAAGCGCCCGGACCTCGCGATCGTCGTGGAGAACCAGCTCAGACCGGATCCGCGCAAGCGTTTCGTCTGGCCGGTATACCTGTCCACGCTGCGCGCCCGCCGCGAGTGCCCGGTGACGCTGCTGGTGCTGTGCCCGGACAAGGCCACGTCCGCCTGGTGCCGCATGCCGATCGAGACCGGGCACGAGGGATGGGCCCTGCGCCCCTGGGTATTGAACCTCGCCGAGGCCCCCGAGATCACCGACGTGGAGAAGGCACGCGCGCTGCCGGAACTGGCGATCCTGTGCACCCCCGCCAACGCGGACGGCCCTCATCAGAGAGAAGTCCTGACCGCCTTCGCCGAGGCTCTGGAGGTCACGGACCGCGACAGGGGCAGCAAGTACCATGACTACGTGCGGTCGAAGCTCTCCGAAGCCGCGCGAGACTGCTTGGAGGAGATCATGCAAGCGGACGTCTACGAGTGGCAGAGCGACTTCGCCCTCAAGCACATAGCCGAGGGCAAGGCCAAGGGCGAAGCCAAGTCAATCCTCAGAGCCCTCGAACTACGCGGGCTCACCGTCGACGATGAGTCGCGGAAGCGCATCACCAGCTGCACGGACCTGGAGCAGCTCGACGCCTGGTTCTCCCGCGCCATGTCCGCTCGGACCGTCGACGAGATCTTCGACTGACACGCGCACCTCCGGACCGCGGTTCGCCCCTCGACGGCGGGCCGCGGTTCTGCATCCGGGAGACCGCCAGAGACAATTCCGTCATTACATCATGTAGCGTTTTTCTCGCCCCGCCGTCACCCGAGTACCGTTAGCGTCCATCTCGTGCCCCCCGTCAAATATGACAAGTTGCGCGACATGATTCGGGAACGTCCCGACCTGGTGGTGGAACTGTTCCAGGAGGCGTCCGGGATCGAGCTCCCTCGGTACGATCTGATCTCGGTCCCGTGGATAGGTTTCGTCGACCAAATGGCGACCGTCCTCATCGGTGACCCGGATCAGCCGGACCTCATGATTCATGTGGAGCTCCTCTCCGAGATCATCCCGGAGAGGCGTTACTCCTGGCCGTCCTACTTAGCGCGTCACCGGGCCCATTACAAGTGCCCGGTCACCATGGTGGTCCTGTGTCCGGACGAGGCCACGGCCGAATGGTGCCGCCAGCCGATCGAGTGCGGGCTCGATGATGGATGGGTCCTGCGGCCCTGGGCGCTGAACCTCGCCGACGTACCCGCCGTCACCGACCTCGACAAAGCCCGTGCGATGCCGGAACTGACCGTGCTGAGCATCCTCGCCCACGCTGACGGGCCGGATCAGGACGCCGTCCTCACAGCCTTCGCCGAAGCGATGTCGGTCGTGGACCCCGGAGACGCCTGGCGGTACCAGCGGTACATACGGTCACAACTCTCCGCGGCCGCGCGATCCCGCCTGGATGAGATCAGCTATGCCAGAGGCAAGGCGGAGGGGGGCGCAGAAGTACTCTTCACCGTCCTGGACACACTCGGTTTCACTGTCGACGATGCCCTCCGTAAGCGCATCACCACCTGCCGGGACTACGACCAGATCCGGACCTGGATGCGTCGCGCCTTCAAGTCCCAGACCCTGGACGAGATCTTCGGCTGACGCGCGCATGCGCGCGACCCGCGGCTCGGCCCTCGGCGTCGAGCCGCACTTTTCCGGCGTCCGTACGCTGCGCGCAGGCCAGCCGCACGGCAACTCTGCGGCGGCCGCCATACCGGACGCGCTCGGGCGTTGGAGTCTCGCGCCAAACACCTGCTGTGCGGGGCGGGGCGACCGGCACCGCGGAGGTGGAGTCGCCCGCCGTCGGATGCAGGAGGGCGAGCAGATGCGGCACGTCGGCCACCCACGGGCCGCTGCGTTGATCTGCGGCGTGTTGTTGTTTTGTGGGGGTTCATAACAACAACACGCCGC
>NZ_JBEYTW010000172.1:0-7515 GCF_040643275.1 Spirillospora sp. NPDC047418 | reverse complement strand
CGCGACCCAACCGACCTCACGAAAAATCGAGGTTAGTGCGGCATCCACGAACGTCGGCCGGGTCGCCACGTTGTTGATCTGCGGCGTGTTGTTGTTTTCGACGCGCTCATAACAACAACACGCCGCAGGTCAACGCACCCGGTGAACCTTGGTGGACATCGCAGTAGACGCTCACTTGAGGTCGACGGGCGAGGTCCACGCCGGGGGATGGTCAGGTCAGGTCGTGCTCGCCGCGCTTTACACGGTCGGCGAAGCTGCGCCAGTCGGCCGCGCCGAACGTCAGGTGGGGGGCGTCGGGGGCCTTGGAGTCACGCACTCCGATATTTCCTTCGAGGTGCGCGACCTCCACGCAGTCACTCTGTCCCGACGTGCCACTCCGGCTGGACTTGCGCCAAACGGGAGTCAATGAAACTCCTTCATCACTCGCTTGATCAGGTCGATCGAGGCATCGACCGGCAGCGCCCGGTCACTGATGCGGTCGAACCGCAGGCGGAAGGACCGTACTTCTTCCGCGTCCATGACCAGTCTCCCACCACCGCAGGCTTCGGTATAGGCGATATCGCCGTTTCCAGCCGTCATGATCTTGAATGACCCGTCTCGTCCCATGTGCGCGCCTACGCTTCTCGGGACGACCCGGAAGGTGATGTTCGGGTGCTGTGACCACTCTAGAAGTGCGGCGAGCTGGGCGCGCATCACTTCAGGGCCGCCGACCGGCTGGTCGAGGACGCCCTGGTCGAGGAAGACACGCATGATCGGGCCGGGCTTGCGGTTCAGCACCTCCTGACGCTTCATGCGTTTTGCAAGGTCGGCCTCGACCTCCGGCGAACTGGCCGACTCGAACAGTGCTCGTGCGTAGTCCTCCGTCTGGAACAGGCCCGGTATCCAGGAGAGCTCCCAGATCCGCAGTTCCTTGGAGCGCAGCTCGATCTCGGCGTGGGCCTTGAACCACTCGGCGTCGTGTCCGGTAATGGCGAATCCCACCAGAAATGTGAACAAACCGCCCGTGTCCCATTCCTGGTCGACGATCTTCGCGTGCTTGAGTTGGAGCTTCATCCCACCGGACTCAAGGCCGTTGAGGCCGAGCGGGCGGCCGCGCGCAAGGGGCTCCGGTGACGGAACAGCCGCAACACAACGCGGCTCGGCCACCGGAGGGGACCGCGTCCCCCAGCGCGGTCCCATGGGGGGGAGGTGAGAGCGGCGCGTCCGGTGAGCGTCCCCCCGGGCGCACCGGCCGCGCCGCTCCACCGCCCGCCCCGCCATCTGGCCGGCACCGTGCGGCCGTCCATGATCCCGAACATCGAAGAGCACTTCCCCGGCGTCCACTGCTGGTGGGGACTCCACACCTGCCGCTGGTGGGCGTATGTGCCGAACCCGCGGGGTGGCTGCCTGCTGGAGGCCGCCACCACGGATGCCCTCATCGCCCAGATCGCGGAGAGGGTGGAGGGACGGCCATGGAGGGCGAACCGCTGACCTGGGTCTCTCTGGCCTATCGGAAGGTGTGTTGCATTTCGCCTATGCCTTCTGCCCAGGTGCGGAGGGTTTCGCCGGGTTGGAGGAAGCGTTGGGGGGTTCGGCCTAGGCCTACGCCGTCGGGGGTGCCGGTGAAGATGACGTCGCCGGGGCGCAGGGTGAGGACCTCCGACAGCTTCGCGATCGTGCGCGGGATCGGGAAGATCAGCTTGGACGTGCGTCCGTCCTGGACGGTCTCGCCGTCGATCGAGCAGCCGAGCGCGAGGTCGTCGCGGTCGGGGAACTCGTCGGGCGTCACCAGCCAGGGGCCGATCGGCGCGAAGCCCGGGTAGGACTTGGCGAACCCGAACTGCGGGGCCTGGCCGACGAACTGGAGGATCCGCTCGGAGAGGTCCTGGCCGATCGTGAGGCCGGCGACGTGGTCCCATGCTTCGGCGGGGGAGACCTTATGGGCCGTCTTGCCTATGACGGCGACGACCTCGACTTCCCAGTCGGTGTGGCCGCCGTCGGGCAGAGCGATCTCGCCGTAGGGGCCGGTGATGGACGACGCGAACTTCGTGAAGACCGGCGGCAGGTCCGTCGGGGGCTCGAAGCCGGTTTCCGCCGCGTGGTCGGCGTAGTTCAGCCCGATGGCGACCACCTGGGACGGGGTGGGGGAGGGTGATTCGAGGAGGCTGCGGTCGATCTCGACGTCCGGGGTCGGGGTGGCGGTCGCGGCCCAGGACGTGAAGGCGTCCCAGTTGTCGTAGATGCTCTGCAGGGTGGGGCCGAAGCGGCCGCCGGAGGCGGTCGCGATGTCGGCGCCCTCGGCGTCGGACAGGACGAGCACGGCCCGGCCGGCGTGGTTGGCGATGCGCATTCCTAGATCTTTCCGTCGATCAGGCCCACCAGGAGGCGCTCGAAGGTTTCGGGGTGCTCGATCTGCGTCCAGTGGCCGCACCGCGCGATGACGTACAGGTTCGCGTTCGGCAGGTTGTCGGCGAAGTACCTGCTGGCGGCGACCGGGATGATCCGGTCGTCGCGGCCGTGGACGCACAGCACGTCGTGGGTGATGGCCGCGAGATCCTCGGGCGTGAAGAAACGCCGCGTCCCGGCGGGGTCGAAGGACGCCTCGTGCGAGCGGCGGACGTCCTCACGGTTCACGTAGGCCATGCGCTCGGCCACGACTCGGTCGACGGTGTCGCGCATCGGTTCGAAGTCGTACACGAACTCGCCGAGCAGGCCCTTCAGGGATTCCGCGCTGGGGCTCGCGTAGAACTCGCGGAGGTGCTTGAGGCCGGGGCTGACCGGCATGCCCGGTGCGCCGCCGCTGCCCATCAGCAGGATCTTGCCGACGAGGGCAGGACGGGCCAGCGTCATCAGGAGGGCCAGCTGCCCGCCCATCGAGTTGCCGATCAGGTGGACCTTCTCCAGGCCCAGGGCGTCCACCAGCGCCAGCAGCGCCTCGGCGCGCAGGTCGTTGAACGGGCCCATCCCGCGCGGCGCATCGAGCGGGTGAGAGGAGTCGCCGAAGCCGATCTGGTCGGGGGCCAGGCACCAGTAGCGGTCGCCTAGGTCGGCGATGATCCGCTCCCAGTTGGACAGCCCGGTCGCGCCGGGGCCGGAGCCGTGCAGGAACAGCACGGCCTCCGTCCCGCGCCTCCCGGTCTCGTGCAGCCGGAACGTCAGCTCCCCGTCCCGGACCTTGACGGTGACGTCGGAAGAGGTGATCACAGGTGCACCGCCGCGAGGTTCTCGGCGCCGAGGTGACGGCCGCCCCACGCCTTGGCGAGCGGGTCGTCGAAGAGGAACGCGTGGCTGCCGGCCGCGATGGCGTCCTGGAACTTGGTCTGGAGCGGGTGGTCGATGAACGCCGAGCGGCCCGAGGAGACCCGCATCAGCGCCTGGACGGTGTCGACCGCCGCGTTCGCCGACCGGGCGACGTCCCACCGCCAGAAGGCGCGCTGCTCCAGGGACGGGATCTCGCCGCGCTCGGCGTGCTCCATCAGCTCGGTCGCGGTCCGCCGGACCTTCAGCACGGCGGCGTCGAGCTGCCACGCCGCCTCGGCGAGGTGGTTCTGCACGACGGGCTCCTCGCGGAGCAGCTGGCCGTAGTTGGTGCGGCGGCCGCGCGTCTCGGTGACCCACTGGTCGTAGAAGCCGAGGCACGCGCCGAGCGCGCCGGCGGTGATGATCAGGTTGAAGGTGACCGCCCACGGCGTCCGGTACAGCGCCCCGTCGTTCAGCTTCTGGCCGGGCAGCGGGGTGCCGAGGCCGTGCGTGTAGTAGACGTGCGACTGGCCGCGGTGCTCGGGGACGAAGACGCCGTCCACGACGATGTCGTCGGAGCCGGTGCCGCGCAGGCCCGCGACGTTCCAGGTCTCCTCGATCCGGTAGTCGCCGCTGTCGAGGATGACCGAGGTGAAGTCGGGGTACTCGGTGCCGTTCACCTCGCGCCGCCCGGCGATGCCGCCGAGGATGACGCCGGAGCAGATCCCGCTCCCGGACGAGAACGACCAGCGCCCCGACACCTGGTACCCGCCCGGCACCTTCTCGATCTTGCCGGTCGGGGTGTAGGACGAGGCGATCTTCCGCGCAGGGTCGTCCCCCCAGATCTCCTCCTGCGTCTCCTCCGGGAAGAGGGCGATCTGCCACGGGTGGACGCCGACGACCGAGGCCACCCACCCGGCGGACGCCGAGGCGCGGCCGATCTCGATCACCGTGTCCGCGTACTCGGCGAGGTGGGCCTCGCCGCCGCCCCAGCGGGCCGGCTGGAGTGCGCGCAGCACCCCGATCGAGTCCAGCGCCGCGACGGCCTCGGCGGTGAGCCGCCCCTGCTCCGCGCCCTCCGCGTCGGCGGCGGCGAGGACGGACGCGGCGGCCCGCGCCTTTTCGATCATGCTCATGAGTCAGTCCCGTTCCCGACGAAGGACCGGACGATCGCCTGGAACCGTCCGCCCTGCTCGATCTGCGTCCAGTGGCCGCACCTGTCGATGACGTAGAGGTCCGCCTGCGGCAGGTGCTCGGCGAGGTAGTAGCTGCATTCGATCGGCACGATGACGTCCTGGCGGCCGTGCACCACCAGGGTCGGCATGTCGATCTTGGCGAGGTCGTCCGGGCCGAAGGTGAGCATCTCGGGCCCGAACATGGCCCGGTGCCCGGCCTCGATCCACGGGCGCCGGACCATCGGCATCCGCTCGGCCGCGACCGCCTCCACCGTGTCGCCGAAGGCGTTCTTGTCGTGCACGAACTGGATGAGCAGATCGGCCATCGCCTCGACGGTCGGATCGTCGAAGTAGGTGATGAGCTTGATCAGCTCCGGGGTCGACTCGAGGCCCGGCATGCCGCCCGAGCCCATCAGCACGATCTTGTCGACCAGGTCGGGGCGGAGCTGGGCGATGCGCAGCGAGTACATCCCGCCCATCGAGTTGCCGACGAGGACGACCCTGTCCAGGCCCAGCGCGTCCACAAGGTCGAGCAGCGCGCCGATGCGGACCTCGGCCTGCGCGGCGAACCCCTGCGGCTGCGGGTCGGGGTAGCTGGAGTCACCGAACCCGAGGATGTCGGGGGCGATGCAGTGGTAGGTGTCGCCGAGCCCCTCGATGATCTCCCGCCAGTTGGACGCGGCGGTCACGCCCGGCCCGGAACCGTGCAGGAACAGCAGGGCAGGGGTACCGGGCGTGCCGGTCTGGTTGACGTGCAGATGGCGCCCGCCGCCGATGGCGATGTCCTCGACGCGGATCTCGGCGGTCATTCGGCCTCCCCACCCGGGATCGTGCGGAAGATCCCGGGCGGCCCGTCCAGGTACGCCTGGGAGCGGTGATGCCCCCAGATGGACGGCAGGTCGTGGTTGCCCGCGACCCAGGTCAGGTCGTCGACGGTGACGCCCCCGTGCCCGTACTCGATCTGCATCGACGACGGCGTCTGCACGTAGATGGACGTCATCAGGTCGTTGGTGTGCCGTCCGAGCGACAGCAGGATCTCCCGCTCCGGGTCGGCGGTGAACAGGTCGATCGCGCTGCCGAGGTCGTCGAACGACTCGACCTCCAGCATCAGGTGGTTGATGCCGGTCATGCCGGGGATCTCGGCGACGGCGAGCGAATGGTGGCGGCCGTTGCAGTGGTAGAAGCGCAGGTTGAAGATGTCGCTCTTCACCCGGTCCGACAGCCGGAACCCGAGCGTGTCGGCGTAGAACGCGTTGGCCTTCTCCAGGTCGGGGACGATGAGCACGACGTGCCCGAGGCCCAGGTCGCCGGTGACGAAACGGCCGCGCATGGGACGTCCGGGGAAGAACGAGTTCGGCTGCGAGTACTGGCCCCAGACCAGCTCGTGCCGGTTGCCGAACGGGTCGGCGAACCAGTACAGCTCGGCGACCTGGCGTTCCTTCAGCTCGTCGGCGCCGCCCTCGTGCACCTCGACGCCCTTGGCGCGCAGCTCGGCGGCGTACGCGCGCAGCCCGGTCTCGTTGCCGCAGTCCCAGCCGACGTACCGGAGTTCGTCCTGCTCGGCCGGGTGGACGGCGATCCGGTAGCCCTTGTCGTCGACCTTGACCCGGACGGCACCGTCCGGTCCGTCGCCGGCGACGACCGCGCCGAGCAGCCGGGTGGCGTAGTCGCGCCACTCCTCCGCCTTCGGGGACGCGATCCCCAGGTAAGCGAGTTGCGAAATCACAGCATGACCTCCGGTGCGGACGAGTCGAGGAGGGCGGCGCCGTAGTACTGGCCGACGCCGTCGGAGACGAGGAACGCGTGGCCGAGTTCGGCGATGACGTCCTGGTAGAGGCGGTGCAGCGGGTGGTCGACGAAGACCGTGCGGCCGGACGCGACCCGCATCAGCCTGTTGACCGCGAAGCCGGTCTCCTGGCAGCCCTTGGTGATGTTCCAGCGCAGCCGGGCCCGCTGCCGCTTGTCGAGGAACACGCCGGCCTCGGCGGCCTCGGTGATCGTGTCGATCGCGTCGTACATCTTCATGACGGCCGCGTCGTGTACCCATTCGGCCTCGGCCAGGTGCATCTGCATCAGCGGGTCGTCGGCGTAGGTACCGCCCCAGTTCGCCTTGCGGACGGCGGTGTCGGCCGTCCAGTCGTCCAGGACGCGGCGCGCGAGCCCGAGCATCGGCGCGACGAGGACCAGGTTGAACATGACCGCCCACGGCACCTTGTAGAGCGTGGACGGGTTGGTCTCCATGCCGGGCGCGGGACGGTCCGGGTTGTACTCGTAGAGCGGGCTGGACAGGAAGCGGCGCGCCGGGATGAAGGCGTCCGCGACGACGACGTCCTTGCTGCCCGTGCCGCGCGAGCCGCGGACGTGCCAGGTGTCCTCGATGGCGTACTGGTCGCGGTGCAGCAGCGCGGACCCGTAGTTCGGCACCTCGACGCCCGGCGCGGCCTCGACCTTCCCGGCGAACCCGCCGAGGATCACGCCCTGGGCGTGGTCGCAGCCGGACGAGAACGACCAGCGGCCGGACACCCGGTAGCCGCCGTCCACCGGCTCGATCTTCCCGGTCGGGGCGTAGGACGACGAGGCGTTCCAGTCCGGGTCGGCCTCCCAGACCTCGGCCTGCGTCTCCTCGGGGAAGAGCGCGATCTGCCACGGGTGCGATCCCATGACCCCGGCGACCCAGCCCGCCGACGGCGCGATCCGGCCGAGTTCGTAGACGCCGGCCAGGTGCTCGCGCAGCGACAGTTCGGCGCCGCCCCAGCGCTTGGGCTGCAGGCCGCGCATGAGGCCGGTCTCGCGCATGTGCGTGAAGGCCCGGCCGGTCAGCGCGCGCTGCTCGGCCGAGAGGTCCTCCTCGGCCCGAAACTCCGGCTCCAGCCGGCGGATCTCGTCCAGGACGGTCATCGGCGTCAGTTCCTTAGGTAGGGCGCAAGTGGCGAGCGTGACCGACATCTCTGTAGCAGTCACTACACGGAACCGTAGAACGCCCACTCCAGAGAAGGCAAGCCCCCAGCCGGCAAATCTGCAACCGCCCCCGCCCCCAGCCCACCCCGCTCTCGTTGACATTCGGACGTGATGTTGTTTAATACCGCGCCCAACAAAACACACCCCCCCACGCAACACGGGG
>NZ_JBEYTW010000171.1:0-8037 GCF_040643275.1 Spirillospora sp. NPDC047418 | reverse complement strand
CGCGCGCTGATCCTGTAGACGCCCGGGGCGTCCTGACGCGTGGCGCCGCCCCGGGGCGGGCGCCGCGGGACGGCGGTCAGCCGACCGGCACGCTGAGAATGCGGTCGTCGTCCCGGGCCGGGTCGCCGCGGCCGTCGCGGTTGCTGGTCGTCACCCAGAGGGTGCCGTCCGGGGCCTTGACGACGGCGCGCAGGCGGCCGAACTCGCCCTCGAAGTGGGCGACCGGCCGGCCCGCCTTGCCGTTGTCCAGCGGGACCTGCCACAGGCGTTCGCCGCGCAGGGCGGCGGCCCACAGGGAGCCGTCCGCGTAGGCGAGGCCGGACGGGGACGCCTCGTCGGTCGTCCATGTCAGCAGCGGTTTCGTGAAGCCGTCGCCGCCGTCCTCGTCGCCCTCGACCTCGGGCCAGCCGTAGTTGCGGCCCTTCTGGATGAGGTTGATCTCGTCGAAGCGGTTCTGGCCGAACTCGGTGGCGTACAGGCGGCCCTCGCCGTCCCATGCGAGTCCCTGCACGTTGCGGTGCCCGTAGGTCCAGACGCGGTTCCCGAACGGGTTGCCGGGGGCGGGCCTCCCGTCGGCGGTGACGCGGAGGATCTTCCCGGCGAGGGAGTCCTTGTCCTGGGAGAGGGGGCCGTCGCCGGTCTCGCCGGTGGTGATGTAGAGCATCTTGTCGGGGCCGAACGCGAGCCGGCCGCCGTTGTGGTTGGGGCCCTTCGGGATGCCGGTGACGATCGGCTCGGGTGTTCCTAGGCGCCCGTCATAGGTGGCACGCACGACACGGTTGTCCGACGCGGCCGTGTAGTACAGGTAGACGAGGTGGTCGGTCGAATAGGTCGGGGACACCGCTACGCCCAGTAGCCCGGCCTCCGACTGCGGTTCCACGCCGGGCACCGTGCCGACGGTCGTCTTCTTCCCGGACGGCGCGACCCGCACGAGGCGCGCGGAGTCGCGTTCGGTGACGAGGGCGTCGCCGCCGGGCAGGAACGCGACCGCCCAGGGCACCTCGAGGCCCGCCGCCACCGTGCGCGGCCCGCCGTCGGCGCCCGCCGACGGACCGGACGGCGGCGGCGCCGGTGTGCGCGCGCCGCCGTCACCGTCCCCGCCGGACGGCGAGGACGAGCAGCCCGCCAGAAGCACCGCGGCGGAGACCAGGACGATCGTGTGCAGTCGCATGTACGCCTCCCGTAGGTAGTACGGATCCGGCGTGCGGGTCGTTCCCGTCACCGAGCGTCATGTGGGGCAAGCCACCGATTCGGTGACGATCGCCTTTCGGACATCCCAAACGGATCCGCCACGAGGGCGTTTGTCGCCGGGAGGACGCCCAGCCTCAATCGCTCCGTGACCTACCGAACGTACATTGAGCGACACGGTGATCCCGTAGTGCAGCAACGTCGCTGATCTCCGGCAGGCGGCTCCGGCAGGCATGCTCCCCCCAGGCAGGCCGGTTCCCCCGCCACCGCTTCGCGCCGACCCTGCGCGGGGCACGATCTACGACCTTCCGGCCGTTGTACGAGCGGCGAGGGTCGTGGACCCACTCTCCCCCCTGCGTGCGGCGTCACCGTCCGCGGGGGCCGGCACGCCCCACCGGGGGGCAGGAAGGGACACGGCGCGATGAGCGGCGACTACGCGAGGCGGATACCGCCGCGTGCGCTGCCGGTCGCCATGGCCGCGGTCGTCGGCGTGCTGTACGCCACCGGGTCGCTGCTGGGCTGGGGCGGCCGGGCCTTCATCGCGTGGGCGGAGGCGGGCGCCGCGGGCGCCGCCGCGGTCTCGCTGCTGCTGTCGTCGCGGCGGCCGGCCGGCCTCCCGGCGGAGCCGGGCGTCCCCGGCGGGCTGTGGCGCGCGTCGCAGCGCTGGTACGGGATCGCCGCCGCGTCCTGGTTCGCCGGCGCGGTCGGCGGAGCCCTGTCGGACGGCCCCGGCCGCAGCGCGCTGTCGCTGTCGGTCCCCGACCTGTTCTACCTGTTCGCGCTGGTCGCGCTGGTCACCGGCCTCATCGTGCCGATCCGGCCGCCGCGGGACGCGGGGACGTGGCTGCGCTACGCCGCCGACACCTACGTCTGCGCGTGCGCGCTGTTCGTGCTCGGCTGGGTCGCGCTGTTCGGCGCCCTGTACCACGGTTCGGGCGAGTCGCCGTCCGAGTTCGGGCTGGAACTGCTGTACCCGCTGATCGACATCGTGTTCGTCTGCGGCGCGCTGCCGTTCGTGCTCGGCGCCGCGCCCGGGCACCGCCGGCTCGCCTGGATGGGGTACGGCGCGCTGGCGGCGATCGGGGTCGCCGACATCGTCACCACGTTCGTCCGGCTGGACGGCGGCGGGCCGTCCGACGACCCGTCCGACATCCTGCGCCTCGCCGGGCTGCTGCTCCTGCTGCTGGTGCCGTGGACGGGCCCGGCCGCCGAACCGGACCTGCCCGTCGACGACATCCCCCCGGACGTGGCGGTCGAGGCCGAGGAGCGCGGCCGCATGATCGGCCCCGGGATCGCGCCGGCCGCCGTGGCCGCCGCGGCGGCGCTGTTCATCGCCGGTCACTCCCTCACCGGGCGCAACGGCCTGGAGCCCGGCATCTCGATCGCCGCGGGCTCGGCGGCGCTGGTGCTGATCGCGCGGCTCGCGGGCCTGCTGCGGGAGAACGAGGCGCTGCGGCAGGCCGTGCAGACCGGCGAGGAGCACTTCCGGGCGCTGTCGGAGAGCATCAGCGACGCGGTCCTCATCTGCGACCTGGACGCGACCGTCCGGTACGCCAGCGCGGGCGCGCTGCGGATGTACCACTACACGTCCGACGAGCTGCTCGGACGTCCGCTGAACGAGCTCGTCCACCCCGAGGACGTGCCGCACGTCCAGGCGGTGTTCACCGAGTTCCTGGACGAGCAGGCCGGCCTCGGCGACCCCGACGACGTGCTCCGGGTGTCGTGCCGGGTACGCGCCGCCGACGGCACGTGGCTGCCGACCGAGTCGACGATCTCCCGGTACAGCGGCTCGGACGGGACGCCGGCCCGGCTGCTGGTCACCACCCGGGACCTCAGCGAGCGGGCGGCGCTGCAGCGGCAGGTCGCGCACCTGACGTTCCACGACGGGCTGACGGGCCTGCCGAACCGGGCCTACTTCGAGGAGCGGACGCGGGAGGTGCTGTCGCGGCAGCCGTCGGGCGGCAAGGTCGCGGTCGTGTTCGTCGACCTGGACGGGTTCACCGCGGTGAACGACTCGGAGGGGCACGCGGCCGGCGACCAGGTGCTCGCGCAGGCGGCCCGGCGGCTGCGCGCGAACGTCCTGTCCGACGACACGGTGGCGCGCTGGGGCGGCGACGAGTTCGCCGTCCTCGTGCAGCTGCCGCCGGACGACCGCGAGACGCGCGCCACGGTCGAACTGGCCGGGCGGCTGCTGCGCGTCCTGTCGGTCGACCCCTACCAGGTCGGCGACAAGCACATCGTGCTGACGGCGAGCCTCGGGATCGCGTTCGCCGGCGACGACGAGGAGTCCGCCGCCGACGCCGACGGGGACCGCCGGGTCCGCCGCACCGCCGCCGACCTGCTGCGCAACGGCGACCTCGCGATGGCCCGCGCGAAGGAGGCGGGCGGCGGGCGCGTCGAGGTGTACGCGCCGCACATGCACGCCGACGTCGTCCGGCGGCTGGAGCTCGGCAGCGACCTGCAGGCCGCGCTCGCCGAGGAGCAGTTCGCGGTCGAGTTCCAGCCGGTGGTGGACCTCGGCACGTCCCGGGTGACCGGGGTGGAGGCGCTGCTGCGCTGGTGGCGGGGGAGCGAGGCGGTGCCGCCGGAGGAGTTCATCGGCCCGGCCGAGGAGTCCGGCCTGATGATCCCGCTCGGCGAGTGGGTGCTGCGGGAGGCGTGCCGGGAGGTCGCGCGGTGGCGCGGCGACTCCTGGGACATCGGCCTGTCGGTGAACTTCACCGCCCGGCAGATCGCCGCGCCGCGGTTCACCGAGACGGTCGCGGCGGTGCTGGCGGAGACGGGACTGGCGCCGAGCGCGCTCACCCTGGAGGTCCGCGAGGAGGTCCTGGTCGAGGACGCCGGGCAGAACGTGGCGCGGCTGTCGGAGCTGCGCGACCTCGGCGTCCGGCTGGCGATCGACGACTTCGGCACCGGGTACGCCTCGCTGGCCTACCTCGGCCAGCTCCCGGTCGACATCATCAAGATCGATCCGTCGTTCGTGGCGGGCCTCGGCGCGGACGAGACGCTGACGCTGCTCACCCGCACGATCGTGCGGCTCGGCAGCGACCTCGGGCTGACCGTGGTCGCCGAGGGCATCGAGCGGCCCGAGCAGCTGGAGCTGCTGCGGGAGATGGGCTGCCCGCGCGGCCAGGGCTTCCTCGTGGCGCGGCCGATGGCGGCCGGGCGGGTCGAGTCGCTGGTGCGGACGAACCTCGGCGGGCGCAGCCGTCCCGGCGACGTGGCGCTGCCCCTCCCGGGCTGAGTCGCCGCCGGCGTGAATCGCGGCACAACTGTCTCAAAGTATGAGATTTAGTGTCCACGGATTTGACCACGGGCCGGACATCGGCGAAAGTAGGCCCGTGCAGAGCACTTTCACCATCCTCGTAGTACTTGGCCGGCGCGCGGGCTGACCAAGCTTCTCGTCCTGCGCGCCTCCCCTCGACCGCTTCACGGCGGCGGGGGTTTTTTGTTGCCCGGCGAGCCAAGACTCACTCCCCAAGGAACCGCAGAATCATGACGACCGAACAGATGACGGGAGCCCAGGCGCTGGTGCGCGCCCTGGAGAACGTCGGCGTCGACACCGTGTTCGGCATTCCGGGTGGCGCGATCCTCCCGGCGTACGACCCGCTGTTCGACTCCAAGAAGCTGCGCCACATCCTCGTCCGGCACGAGCAGGGCGCGGGCCACGCCGCCCAGGGCTACGCGATGGTGACCGGCAAGGTGGGCGTCTGCATGGCCACCAGCGGCCCCGGCGCGACCAACCTGGTCACGGCGATCTCCGACGCCTACATGGACTCGGTGCCGATCGTGGCGATCACCGGCCAGGTCGCGTCCTCCCTCATCGGGACGGACGGCTTCCAGGAGGCCGACATCGCGGGCATCACGATGCCGATCACCAAGCACAACTTCCTGGTCACCGACGCCGCCGACATCGCCCGGACGATCGCCGAGGCGTTCCACATCGCGAGCACCGGCCGGCCCGGCCCGGTGCTGGTCGACATCGCCAAGGACGCGCTGCAGGCCGCCGTCGACTTCGGCTGGCCCGTCCAGCTCCAGCTGCCCGGCTACCGGCCCGTGACCCGGCCGCACTCCAAGCAGGTCCGCGAGGCGGCGCGGCTGATCGTGCACGCCGACCGGCCGGTGCTGTACGTCGGCGGCGGCGTGCTGAAGGCCGGCGCGTCCGCCGAGCTGAAGGTGCTCGCCGAGCTGACCGGCGCGCCCGTCGTCACCACGCTGATGGCCAAGGGCGCGCTGCCCGACAGCCACCCGCTGCACATGGGCATGCCCGGCATGCACGGCGGCGTCGGCGCGGTCGGCGCGCTGCAGCGCTCGGACGTGCTGGTCACCCTCGGCGCCCGGTTCGACGACCGGGTCACCGGCAAGCTGGACGGGTTCGCGCCGCACGCCAAGGTCGTGCACGCCGACATCGACCCGGCGGAGATCTCCAAGAACCGGCACGCCGACGTCCCGATCGTCGGGGACGCCCGCGAGGTCATCGCCGACCTGATCGTCGCCGTGCAGAACGAGCACGAGCAGGGCAACAAGGGCGACTACACCGACTGGTGGCGGCAGCTCGACGCCTGGCGCGACACCTATCCGCTGGGCTACGACACGCCGGGCGACGGCTCGCTGTCCCCGCAGTACGTCATCGAGCGGATCGGGGCGATCGCCGGGCCGGACGCCTACTACGTCGCGGGCGTCGGCCAGCACCAGATGTGGGCCGCGCAGTTCATCAAGTACGAGCGGCCGGGCGCGTTCCTGAACTCCGGCGGCGCCGGGACGATGGGCTACGCCGTCCCCGCCGCGATGGGCGCCAAGGTCGGCGCCGCGGACACGACGGTCTGGGCGATCGACGGCGACGGCTGCTTCCAGATGACCAACCAGGAGCTCGCGACCTGCGCGATCGAGGGCATCCCGGTGAAGGTCGCCGTGATCAACAACGGCAACCTCGGGATGGTCCGGCAGTGGCAGACGCTCTTCTACAACGAGCGCTACTCCAACACCAACCTGCACGCGGCGAAGCGGATCCCCGACTTCGTCAAGCTCGCCGAGGCGTACGGTTGCGTCGGCCTGCGCTGCGACAGGGCCGAGGACGTCGACGAGGTCATCGCGAAGGCCATGGAGATCAACGACGCGCCGGTCGTGATCGACTTCGTCGTGCACGAGGACGCCATGGTCTGGCCGATGGTCGCGGCCGGCACCACCAACGACGACATCCAGATCGCGCGGGACATGGCGCCCGAGTGGGAGAACGGAGACTGACCCCGATGAGCCTGCACACCCTCTCGGTGCTGGTGGAGAACAAGCCCGGCATCCTCGCCAGGGTCGCGGCGCTGTTCTCCCGGCGCGGCTTCAACATCGAGTCCCTCGCGGTCGGCACCACCGAGCACCCGGACATCTCCCGGATGACGATCGTGGTGAACGTCGCCGGCCTGCCCCTCGAACAGGTCACCAAGCAGCTGAACAAGCTGATCAACGTTCTGAAGATCGTCGAGCTGGACTCCACGGCGTCCGTCCAGCGCGAGCTCGTCCTGGTCAAGGTGCGCGCCGACGCGGAGACGCGGTCCCAGGTGCTGGAGACCGTCAACCTCTTCCGTGCCAAGGTGGTGGACGTCGCACCGGACGCCGTCACCATCGAGGCGACCGGCAACCGTGACAAGCTGGACGCGTTCATCAGGGTCCTGGAGCCGTTCGGCATCAAGGAACTGGTGCAGTCGGGCATGGTGGCCGTCGGCCGCGGCGCCCGGTCCATCACCGACCGCTCGCTGCGGGCCATCGAGCGCAGCGCGTGAACTCACCTCATAACAACGAAAGGCGACAGCACTGTGGCTGAGATGTTCTACGACGACGCCGCCGACCTGAGCGTGATCCAGGGCAGGCACGTGGCGGTCATCGGCTACGGCAGCCAGGGGCACGCGCACGCCCTGTCCCTGCGCGACTCCGGCGTGGACGTCCGGGTCGGGCTCCGCGAGGGCTCGGCCAGCCGGGAGCTGGCGGAGGCCGAGGGCCTGCGCGTCGTCACCCCGGCGGAGGCGGCCGAGGAGGCCGACCTCATCATGCTGCTGGCCCCCGACCACCACCACCGGGAGATCTTCGAGAAGGACATCAAGCCGGCGCTCGTCGAGGGCGACGCGCTGTTCTTCGGCCACGGCTTCAGCATCCGCTACGACCTCGTCCAGCCGCCGGAGGGCGTGGACGTGGCGATGGTCGCGCCGAAGGGCCCGGGGCACCTCGTCCGCCGCCAGTTCGTCGCCGGGCGCGGCGTGCCGGTGATCGTGGCCGTGGAGAAGGACCCGTCCGGCAACGCCTGGCCGCTGGCGCTGTCCTACGCCAAGGCCATCGGCGGCCTGCGCGCGGGCGGCATCAAGACCACGTTCACCGAGGAGACCGAGACCGACCTGTTCGGCGAGCAGTCCGTGCTGTGCGGCGGCGTCTCCGAGCTGATCAAGACCGGGTTCGAGGTGCTGACCGAGGCCGGCTACCAGCCGGAGGTCGCCTACTTCGAGGTCCTGCACGAGATGAAGCTGATCGTCGACCTCATGTACGAGGGCGGCATCCACAAGATGTACTGGTCGGTGTCCGACAACGCCGAGTACGGCGGCTACAGCCGCGGCCCGCGCGTGATCACGCCGGAGACCAAGGCCGCGATGAAGAAGATCCTCGGCGAGATCCAGTCCGGGCAGTACGCCAAGGAGCTGGTGGACGAGTTCGAGGGCGGCCAGAAGCAGTTCCAGCAGTACCGGGACGAGCTGGCCGAGCACCCGATCGAGAAGACGGGCGCCGAACTGCGCCCGATGATGAGCTGGCTGAACGACTGACCCCGCTCGTTGACTTGCGGCGTGTTGTTGTTATCCGCGCGCGGATAAC
>NZ_JBEYTW010000170.1:0-8407 GCF_040643275.1 Spirillospora sp. NPDC047418 | reverse complement strand
CGGGGCCGCGGAGGGACGTTCCTCCGCGGCCCCGCGCGTCATGAGCGCTCTCAACGTGCACTAAGCTTTTCCTCGACCGAGGGGCTATGGCGCAGTTGGTAGCGCGCCTCCATGGCATGGAGGAGGTCTGGGGTTCGAATCCCCATAGCTCCACCTGGAGTCTGTGGTGATGGGTCGGCGGATAGCGTCGGCCCATCATTTTTTTTGCCGTTCAGGCGGTGTCCAGATTCCTGGTGAAGGCGTCGGGGTTCGGGGTCGTGGTGAAGCGGAGGACGGCGCCCACCGGGATGTCCGGGCCCTCCTCCTCGTCGGGCGGCAGGACGACCAGTTCGCTGTCCGTCGCCGCGGCGGCTCTCACCAGGGCGGCGTCCGCCCGCTCCTGCTCGGGGTCGGTGATGCCGAACTCCTCGCGGAGCTCGGCGGCGGTCGCGGCGACCTGGGCCGGGTCCGGGCCGATCCACAGTTGGTCGCCCGAGCCGGGGGCCTCGGTGAGCAGCAGCGTCTCCACCTGGCCGTTGCGGAGCGCCCTGGTCGTCTCGGGGAGGCCCGACACCGCGCGCTCGCCGTTCGCGAGTTCCCGGTCGAAGCGCTCCGCGACCGTCATGACGCGCTCGAAGGTCTTCAGCCGCAGCAGGCGGCGCAGCTCCGCGTCGATGTCCGGGTCGTCGATGCCGGTGTTCTTGTCGGTCTCGACGGTGCGCTCCAGGACGCGCTCGGAGATCTCCTCCAAGACGGCGTTCCGGACGCGCGTGTCGCCGGCGATCACGATGGCCTCGGCGCCGCAGCGGTCGGCGAGGCGGTCGATCTCGTGGGCGACCTTCTTGGCGTTGATCTTCCATGTGTTCTCCGCGGCGCGCTGGAACCGGGACTGGTTCCAGTCACCCGCCTTGGTCTTGCGGATGGGGTAGTCCTCGTCCCCCCGCACGTCGACGTGCGAGCGCTCGCCGCGGGCCGTCACGCAGTCGATCGCGCCCCCGCGGCGGTCGACGACGGCCATCAGGTGCGGGATCTTCTCACCGCGTTCGGCCAGGTAGGGCAGGACGTCCGGGAGCGGCCCGAGAGTGGCGTGCGGGTTCTGCGGCGGGCTCGGCAGCCGCTCGTTGTACAGCACCTCGCCGTCCGCGGCGAAGACCACGATGCCCTCCGAGCGGCGCATGACGATCTCCTCGTCGATGGCCTGCTCCACCGCGCGCAGGGTGTCCTCGGGGGTGTTCTGGTCCTCCAGGTCCGCGCGCAGCGCCCGCCAGCGGAGCTCCACCGCCTTGACCGCGTCCTCGGTGGTCCGGGTCAGGTCGGCGTACACCGACGCGTAGGGGCCCGGACGTTCATACAGCGTCTTGAGGAATGCCAGATCCATGGGCTCGCCATACCCGTCCCGGCTGGGGCAAACGTAAAGAAAGCGGGCGTCAGCCGCCTTCCGCGGCCCGCTGGAGCCGGGCGTAGGCGAGCTGGAGCCAGTCCGAGCCGGCCACCGCCGTCATCGTGGCGCCGGCGAGGCGGGTCGCCTCCGGGGCGAACACCAGGCCCGCCGCGTAGGCCGTCGCGACCCACTGCGCCGTGCAGAACGGGCAGGTGATCAGTTCGCCGACGGCGTGCCGGACGCCCCTGCCGCGCACCTCCTCCGCCAGCTCGGAGGGGCCGGCGGTCCCGGAGTACCGGGTGAACGGGGCGCGCAGCGGGCTCGTCACCGGGTCCTTGGCGATCAGCCTGGCGACCTTGTGCGTGGTGAGGGTCATCAGCGCGAGGTCGGCGAAGCCGATCGCCGGCGGACGGTCGCGGAGCCTGCGCCCGAGCAGGGCCATCGCGCCCGTGGTCAGCGCGTACACGCCGAGGGTGCCGAGGTAGGAGCCGAGCGGGCGGTCCTCCCCGGCGGCGTACTCCTCCTTCTGCTTGCGCGCCGTGTCGACGACCGCGTTCATGACCTCTCCTCTTGGGGCGGGCGTATCAGGCAGAACTCGTTGCCCTGCGGGTCGGCGAGCACCGTGGTCAGCCACCCGTCGTCCAGGAAGGGGCCGCGGACGACGGTCGCGCCGAGCGCGGTGACGCGGGCGAGTTCCGCGTCCATGTCGGTGATGCGGAGGTCGGGGTGCATGCGGTTCTTCGCGGTCTTCGGCTCGGGGACGCGCTGCAGGAGGATGCGCGGCCCCTTCCCGGAGGGGTCCGTGAGCGCCACGTACGGCGGGGCGTATTCGCTGCGGTCGTAGCCGAGCGCGGCGGCCCAGAAGCCCGCGAGGGCCTCCGGATCGCCGCAGTCCAGGACGAAGACGAGTTCCATCTAGTGGTCGCGCAGCGCCTTGACGAGCTCGGACTTGTTCATCGAGGAGCGGCCCTCGATGCCGATCTCGCGGGCGCGGCCGAGCAGCTCGTCCTTCGTCCAGTCGTCGTAGGAGGGGTTCTCGCCGCCCTTGCGGCCGACGTTCTTGCTGCCGCGGTTCGCCGACGCGTTGGCGATCCGCGCGGACTTCTCCTTGCTCTCGCCCCTGTCGCGGAGCTTCTGGTACGTCTTCTCGTCCTTGATCTGCGCTCTAGGCATATCGGGACAAGTACCCGGCACGCGCGGTCCACACATCGGCGACAATGGCTCGGGGGAAGGGGACATGTGCGCATCGGCATCCTGGGCCCGCTCGACGTGCGGGACGAGGCCGCGCGGCCCGTCGAGGTCGGCGGCCGGCGGCTGCGCGCCCTGCTCGTCCGGCTGGCGGCCGAGGCGGGCCGCCCCGTGTCGGCCGAGCGCCTGCTGGACGACCTGTGGGACGGCGCGGCGCCCGGCGGCAACGCGCTGCAGGCGCTGGTGTCCCGGCTGCGCGGCGTCGCCGGGCGCGACGTCGTCGAGCACGGGCCGGGCGGGTACCGGCTCGGGATCGACCCGTCCGAGGTCGACGCGGTCGCGTTCGAGCGGGCGGTGGCGGCCGCCCGCGCCGAGGACGATCCGGCGCGGCGGGCCGACGGCCTGCGGGCCGCGCTCGCGCTGTGGCGCGGCCCCGCTCTCGCCGACGCGGCCGACGCCGACTTCGCGTACGGAATCGTCACCCGGCTGGAGGAGCTGCGGCTCGCCGCCGTCGAGGACCGCGTCGAAGCGGAGATCGCACTGGGGCTGCCCGTCCCGCCGGTCGCCGAACTGGAGCCGCTCGCCGCCGCCCACCCGCTGCGCGAACGGCTGCGCGGGCACCTCATGCGCGCCCTGTGCGCGGCGGGACGGCAGGCCGAGGCGCTGGAGGTGTACGAGGAGACCCGCCGCGCGCTCGCCGACCGGCTCGGCGTCGACCCGTCCCCGGAGCTCGCCGCCGTCCACCTGTCGATCCTGCGGCGCGAAGTCCCGGAGCCCCCGGCCGGGGCGCCGCCGGCCGGAACGCCGCCGGTGCCGGCGGCGCCGCGCACCAACCTGCCCGCGCAGCTCACCAGCTTCGTCGGGCGGGAGGAGGAGTCGCGGCGGGTCGGCAAGCTGCTCCGCGAGACCAGGCTCGTCACCCTCACCGGCCCCGGCGGCGCCGGCAAGACCCGGCTGGCCGGGGAGAGCGCCGCCGCCCTCGTCGAGGAGATGCCGGACGGCGTCTGGTTCGTCCCGCTCGCACCCGTCAGCGACCCCGCCGACGTGGTGCAGGCCGTGCTGTCGGCGCTCGGCGTCCCCGAGACCGTCCGCCCGGGCGAGACGCGCGTGGCCGTGCGGCCCATCGAACGGCTCACCGACTTCCTCGCCGCCAAGCGGATGGTCGCCGTCCTGGACAACTGCGAGCACCTCGTCGACGCCGTCGCGGGGCTCGTCGACCACGTCCTCGCGCAGGCGCCGGGCGTGCGGGTCCTCGCGACCAGCCGCGAGCCGCTCGGCATCACCGGCGAGTCGCTGTGCCCCGTCCCGTCCCTGCCGTTACCGGACGAGGACGTCACCGACCCCGCCGAGGCCCTCGGATACGCGTCGGTCCGGCTGTTCGCCGACCGGGCCGCGGCCGTCCGCCCCGGGTTCGCCGTGGACGCCGGCACCGTCGCCGACATCGTCGCGATCTGCCGGGCGCTCGACGGCATCCCGCTCGCGATCGAGCTGGCCGCCGCCCGGCTGCGCGCCCTCACCTGCGGCCAGGTCGCGGCGCGGCTCGGCGACCGGTTCCGGCTGCTGACCGGCGGCAGCCGCACCGCGCTGCCCCGGCACCGGACGCTGCGCGCCGTCGTCGACTGGAGCTGGGAGCTGCTGGACGACGCCGAACGCGCCGTCCTGCGCCGGCTCTCGGTCTTCGCCGGCGGCGCCGCCCCGGAGGCCGCGGTCGCCGTGTGCGGCCTGGACGAGGTCGACCCGCACGACGTGATCGACGTGGTCGCCGCGCTGATCGACAAGTCGCTGGTGATGGCGGACGGCGACGCCGACGTCCGCTACCGGCTGCTGGAGACCGTCCGCGTCTACGCGGCGGAACGGCTGGAGCAGGCCGGCGAGACCCGGCGGGTCCGCGACGCGCACGCCGGCCACCTCGTCCGGCTCGCCGAGCGGGTCGAGCCGGAACTGCGCCGCCGCGACCAGCTGTACTGGGTCGAGCGGATCGCCGCCGAACGCGACAACATCACCGTCGCGTTCCGGCACGTGATCGACACCGGCGACGCCGAGACGGGGCTGCGGCTCATCGCGGCGCTGCTGTGGTTCTGGGTGCTGCGCGACATGGAGCGGGAGGCGGGCGGCTGGGCGATCGCCGTCCACGGCATGCTCGACGGCACCGCGCCGCCCGGCCTGGAGGAGGCGTACGCGCTCTGCATCGTCACGGCGGGTGTCGTCAGCGAGATGATCAAGGAGCCCGGGCCCACGCTGGACTCGATGCGGGGGACCCTGGAGCGCATCGTCGCCGCCGTCCCCGACGCGCCGATGCATCCGGTCCTCGCCCTCATCGAACCGACCTCCGCCATCTTCCACGGGGAGATCGACGAGGTACGGCGGCGGCTGCGGGGCGTCCAGGACCACCCCGACCCGTGGGTCCGCGCGATCGCGAAGGTCCTGCGCGCGCACATGGGGATACACAGCGGCGACATCGACGAGGCCGCCACGGAGGCCGCCGACGGCTACGCGCGGCTCCGGGAGCTGGGCGACCGCTTCGGGATGATCGTCGCGCTGGGCGCGATGATGCAGGTCGCGCTGGCGCGCGACGAACCGGCGGACGCCGTCCGGTTCGGCGAGGAGGCCTACGGCTACGCCACGGTCGGTGTCAGCCCGGAGCAGGGCGCGGCGATCCTCACGGGGCTCGCCCAGGCCAGGGCCCGGCTCGGCGACGTCGCGCGCGCCCGCGAGGACCTCGAACACGGCATGGCGCAGATGGAGCGGATCGGCGAGTTCGCCGACGCGGCGACCGCCTCGCTGCTGCTGTGCGAGCTGTCCCTGAAGGAGGGCGACCGGGAGGCCGCCCGCATACGGGCGGACCGCGCGCACGCGTGGGTCGAGCGGCGCGGGCACCGGCCCGACTTCGCGCAGGCGCTCCGCCGGACCTGCAGCCGCCTCGGCTGCCTCGCCGAGGAGGACGGCGACCTCGACGCGGCGCGGCGCTGGCACCTGGAGACGTTCACCGGCCTGCGGAACGACGCGCTCATGGGCAACCCGACCGTGGCGGCCCTCATCGAGGGCCTCGCCGCCTACGCCGCGGCGCGCGGTGAGTTCGTCCGGGCCGCCGAACTGCTCGGCACCGCGCACAACCTGCACGGCTACCGGGACGCCGCGTCCTACGACGTCGGCCGGACGCTGGCGGCGGCGACGCGGGCGCTGGGGGCCGACGCCTTCGACGCCGCCTACGAACGGGGTAGGCGAACGAGCCGCGAGGACGTCTTCGAGCAGGGCGCCGACTTGATCACGTCCATCTGAACGTGGTGCGCCGCCCGGGACCGTGGTCCCGGGCGGCGCGTCCGCACGGGAGCGTGTTTCATGACCGCCGTGAGTACATGCGCATGGCCAGGGGGAACGTCACCACGGTGATGCCCGCGGCCCAGGCGAGCGTGTACCAGACGTGGTTGCCGACCGGCCCGCCGACCGTCAGCGCCCGCACCGCCTCCGCCAGGTGCGTGACCGGGTTGACCTTCGTCCACGCCTCCAGCCAGCCCGGCATCGTGGACGTGTCCGGGACGAGGATGCTGCTCCCGAACGTCAACGGCATCACCCACAGGAACGCCAGCCCCTGCACCGTCTCCGGCGACGGCGCGAGCAGCCCGACCAGGACCGAGACCCACGACACGGCCAGGTAGAACACGTACGCCACCGCGAACGCCGCCAGCACCGAAAGCGGATCGGTCTGGAACCTGAACCCGAGGATCGACCCGAACCCGACGAGCATCGTCATCACGACGAGGAACCGGACCGTGTCCCCGAGGACGGTCCCGATCAGCGGCGCCGAACGTGCGATCGGAAGGCTGCGGAACCGGTCGAACACGCCCTTGTGGATGTCTTCGTTCAGTGCCGTCCCGAGACCCATCGTCGCGAACATCGCCATCTGCGCGACCAGCCCGGGAAGCAACTGCTGCAGGTAGGAGTGCGTGTCGCCGGCGACCGCACCGCCGAACACGTAGAGGAACAGCAGCAGGAACACGATCGGCATCAGCGTCGTGTCCAGCAGCTTCTCCGGCGAGTGCCGCAGCTGGGCGATATTGCGCCAGGCCAGGGTCAGGCCATGCCGCAGCGTCCGCTGCGGGCTGACCCGCGCGGGCGGCTCGGCCGCGGCTGCCGGACGGGCGTCAACGGTCATCGTGGTCATGCCGGGCTCCCCTCGGGGACGAGTTCGGACTGTGCTTCTTCGGCGAGGTGGCCCGTCAGCGTGAGGAACACCTCGTCCAGGCTCGGCATCCGCAGCGCCAGCTCGGCCGCCACGATGGACGCCTCGTCCAGCCGCCTGACCAGCGCCGACAGCAGCCCGGGGTCGTTCACCGGCGCGGTGACGAGCCCGGAAGCCTGCTGCACCTCGGGACGCTCCCCGGTCAGCTCGGCGACGATCGCGGTGAGCTGGGCGGTGCGGTACGGCTCCGCGGTGCGCACCACGAGGGTCTGCCGGCCGATCTCCCCCTTCAGCTCGTCGGGGGTCCCCTCGGCGATCACCCGGCCGTGGTCGAAGACCGCGATCCGGTCGGCGAGCGCGTCGGCCTCTTCCAGGTACTGCGTGGTCAGCAGCACGGTCGCGCCGTCGGCGACGACGTCCCGGACCGTGTCCCACACCTCGTTGCGGGCCCGCGGGTCGAGCCCGGTCGTCGGCTCGTCCAGGTAGATGACCTCGGGATGGTTGATCAGGCTCGCGGCCAGGTCGAGCCGCCGCCGCATACCGCCCGAGTACGTCTTGACGGCGCGCGACGCGGCGTCGGTGAGGCGGAACCGGTCCAGCAGCTGCGCGGCCCGGGCCTTGGCCTCCCGCCTGCCGAAGTCCAGCAGCCGGGCGATCATCACGAGGTTCTCGGTGCCGGTCAGCTCCTCGTCCACCGACGCGTACTGACCGGTGAGCCCGATCTTCGCCCGGACGCGCGCCGCGTCCTCGACCACGTCGTAGCCGGCCACGCGGGCGTGTCCGGCATCGGGCTTGAGCAGCGTCGCCAGCACGCGCACGGCGGTCGTCTTGCCGGCGCCGTTCGGCCCGAGGACGCCGAGCACCGAGCCGCGGTGCGCGACGATGTCCACACCGTCGAGGGCCCTGGTCTCCCTGAACCGTTTCCGCAGCCCCTCGGCGCGGATCACTTCGTCCATCGATCTGCCTTCCGTGTGTCCGTCAGCTGTGACGGTCACCACCGTGGACGAGGCCGCTGACATGCCGCGGACATCGGCCTCCGGGCGCTGACATGGCGCTGACACGGCACTGATCTGAAACGCGGGAAGCACGGTTCACCTGCGCATTCGCCGACTTGGCGGAGGGCGGTGCCGGAGTCGCTCCCGGTGCGGGCGATGGGCCCGGACGGGCGCGCGGGGTCGATCCCGCCGCTGCGGCGGGGCCGTGCGGGCCGACGCTGATTTGACGGGCTGTCCAGTGCTGCTAATATCTGTCCTGCCCTAAGGGGATGCGGGACGCCGACAGGCGGACGGCCCCAGGGGAAGCCAACTAGAGGAAAACGGTTCGCAGCTCGCTGTGGGCCGGGGTACTCTGGAAGAGCAAGCCCGATCGGGATGCAGGACGCCGCGAGGTGGCCGGCCCGCAGGGCATCTCCTACGGAATGATCATCGCCAGGTTTTCGGCCTGGGGGTGTGTCGTCGCCGCGGGGGACTGGGACGCCTCCGACCGTCGAAAAGATCTTCACGGATCAGCTTGACAACGGAAGCAGACCAGGTAAGTTAGAAGGGTTGCCCCGGAGCCGGGGCCTGCGGAAGCAGGGGTTCGGCGCGGTGGGTGTCCGTTTCTTGAGAACTCAACAGCGTGTTAAAAGCCAGTGCCTTTATCGGCTCGGTCGTTTTTCGGCCGGGTCGCCCCGTGGCCAT
>NZ_JBEYTW010000169.1:0-8482 GCF_040643275.1 Spirillospora sp. NPDC047418 | reverse complement strand
TCGTCTACCAGGGGCTTCTTCACATCACCCGCCGAACGCCTCCATCGCGATCATGCTGTGATCGACGTCCGCCCGGACGGATGAAAAAGGGTCAAGGCAAGCTGCGCTCCGCGGGAACCTTCTCAAGGGAGAAGGATGCGGAAGCCGCATGGCGAGACGCAGAACTAAAGATCCGGAATGGTCAGCCATGGGATCCGCAACGCGGGAAACAGAAGTTTCGGTATTACGTCGAAGAGAAGTGGCTTCCGAATCACGTCATGGAGCCGAGCACGCGACAGGACTATATCTCCGCGATCTATAAGCATCTCATGCCGTACTTCGGCAACATGAAGATGCGCGAGATCTACCCGGAGAACGTCCAGGAATGGATCACATGGCTCAAGGCACGCGGCGTTAAGCCTCGCCGGATCCAGTACTGCAAAGTCTCGATCCTCAACGCGATCTTCACCACGGCACTGCGGGACAACATCATCGCGATCCACCCCAGCCGAGGAATCAAGACCGATCCCGTTCCGGAAAAGATCCGGGACATCATCACGACCGAGCAATTCGATGCCATCTACAAGAATCTGCCGAACACGGACGCTCAACTCCTCGTCGAAACCGACATCGAGAGCGGTCTGCGCTGGGGAGAGCTGAGCGAACTCCGCGTCAAAGATCTCAACTTCGAAACCGACATCCTCACGGTGAGCCGGGCCGTCGTCGAACTCACCCGAGAGAACCATCCCGAAGGCAAGCGGTTCCTCGTCAAGGAATACCCGAAGAACAAAAAGCACCGGAGGTTCAAGCTCAGCCCCCAGATCGTCGCCAAGCTCAAAGCGCACACGAAGGCATACAACCTCGCGCCGGAGGATCTATTCTTCGCACGCCGATCGATAGAAGAGGCCAATCCGTGCTTCCAACAGATCAAAGAACCATCGACATTCGTAGCGCCCAACGGACGGACCTACACCCACGGGACGATCACCGGCTACAACCTGGGCAAGTGCAAATGCGATCGCTGCCGAGGTGCCTACGCCGAGTACCGCGCAAGGCGCCGCGCGAAGGGCAAGGACAATCCAAGAAAGCCTCGGGTCGTCGACACGGACCCCCACATCTCGGCCAACTGGTTCCGCATTCACTGCTGGTACCCGGCGCGTGAGGCCGCCGACCTGACGTTCAAGCCACGCGTCCACGACCTCAGACACGCGCACGCATCCTGGCTCCTCGCAGGCGGCGCCGACCTCCAGGTTGTGAAAGAACGCCTGGGGCACCTCAAGCTCTCCACGACGGAGAAGTACCTCCACACCCTCCCCACTGCGGACGAAACCGCACTCGCCGCGCTCGATAAGATCCGCAGCTCCGGCAGGTCCGAACCGCCGCTAGAGCAGGTGCCCGACGACCAGCTTGCGGAGGCCCACGAGGAGATCGGTCGCCTGCGATACCTGATCGCAGACCTGACCATCGCCCAACACACCACCGCTGACAGACGCCTACGCCCCGCCTAGTCCACCGCCAGGGGCGTTCCAGCAGCGAGCAGGACGCCCCTGTCATCACTCGTCGGACCCGTGCCAGTCGCTGGCCTTCTCGTTGCGAACCCTCGTAGGGACGATGAGGACACGCGGTGGCGTCCCCGTCGGCGTTGAAGAAGTACAGTTGCGAACCCTCGTAGGGACGATGAGGACGTCAAGGGTCAGGGTCACGCGGCCCCGATCCCGCTTGTTGCGAACCCTCGTAGGGACGATGAGGACCGCGGAAACCTCCGAGCGCAATCCCGCTCCCGAGCGTTGCGAACCCTCGTAGGGACGATGAGGACTCGGTGGCCTTGAAGCCGACCGCCGCCGCGCCGAGGTTGCGAACCCTCGTAGGGACGATGAGGACCCCACGGTAAAGCCGCAGGTGCGCGTGGGGGAGTGAAGCCCGCTTGAAACGGATTCTGCAGCGATCCGCCGGTTGTGCTGTCAACCCCGGCGTGTCGCTGAAAACTGCTTGATCAATTTCAGTGACGGCTCGGATGGCTGAGAGGTCACAAGACGCCGGTCGAGGGCTCGCGCACACCGCCGTATCGCCCCTTTCGCGGTCGGTTACAACGATCTCTCGTCTATCGGGTGGCCATCGAGGGTCATGGCGTCTGTAGCGGCGGTATTGCCTGGTCAGGACGTCTGGTGGGAGGAGGGGCCAGCGGGTGACGGTGCCGGTCGTCTTGTCGATGACCAGGGTGGTCTGTGTTTGCAGCGTGGCGACCGGTAGCGGGTGGGGAAGGGTCACCAGGATGGGGATGGCCTGGTAGGCCTCCTGGAGTTCTTGGATGTGGATGAGGATCGGGCCATGGTCACGGCGGGGCAGGTGGAGGCGGGGCGGCGCCAGGCCTCCGCGATGTCGATGGCCGTGGGACGGTCTGGAGGGCCGAGCGCGCCGGTCAGTATCCGGGTGGTGCCGAGGAACAGGTCTTGGGTGCGGCGGAGGAAGTCGAGGGTGTGGTCGTCGAGGTGGTCGGTGGCGGCCGGTTGCGCGAGGACATGGTCGATGGCGTTGCGGTCGGCTCATTCGGCGAGTGTGCGGATGCGTTTGAGGCCTTGCAACAGGTGCGCGTGGCGGTTGGCTGCGGGGTGCATGGAGTCTCGTCCTTCAAGGGTGGGTGGTGGGGGCCGAGGACGGGGCGGACGGGAGGCACCACCGCGTCCCCGGGGTAGGTGAGCCCGGTGTCGGCCGGGCTCTTGGTCAGGTCGGCGTCGTCGTTGCGTTGTTTCGTGGTGGCTGACGACAGTTCGGCGGTCTCTTGGATGTCGGTGAGCGGCTGGTGCTGGTAGCGCCGTCCCTCGCGCCAGGAGAACGCTTTCGGTTCGACCCAGATGTTCAGGGCTGTGGTGGTGAGCACGGAGATGCCGGCATCGTCGCTGCGGCAGGTGGTGGGGATGCCGCGGGCCCTGAGCGCTTCAGACAGCCGGTTCGTCGCCGACGATCGTGGCGAGGGCCCGGTGGTACGTCCACCGGAGTGTGGGTATCTCCTACGGGTTCGAGAAAGTCGGCATTTGGGACATTAGCGACCGATCCCGCCCCGCCCACCTGCACATTTCCGACCTGAGAGCGTGTCTCATGCGGAAAGTTTGGCGAGCTTCTTGTAGCAGGTGATGGTGGCTGCGAGGACGAGGAAGGCGTTGAACAGGTGGCCGTGGCGTTCGTAGCGGACGGTCAGGCGCCGGTAGCCGAACAGCCAGGCCAAGGGCCGTTCGATCTTCCATCGGTGGCGGCCCGGCCGTTCGCTGGACTCGATGCCGGCCCGGGCGATGCGCGGCACAACCCCGCGCCCGCGCAGCCAGGCCAGGTGCTCGGCCGAGTTGTAGGCCTTGTCGGCGCGGAGCTTGGCCGGCCGCCGCCGGCGCGGCCCGCGTCGTGACCGGATCGGCGGCAACGCCATCAGCAGCGGCTTGAGCGCCCGGCTGTCGTGGACGTTGGCGGCCGATACCGCGACCACCAGCGGCGTCGGAAAGCACGTGGAGTTTGCTGCCCTTCTTGCCTCGATCGACCGGATTGGGGCCGGTCAGCGTGCCCCCCCTTCTAGCGCGGACCGCGGCGGCGTCCACGATCGCCGACGCCCAGTCCACCTGCCCGCGCGCGCCGAGCTCGTCCAGCACGGCATGGTGCAACCGGAGCCACACCCCCGCGGCAGTCCAGGCGGTGAACCGCCGATGCGCGGTCGGCACCTTCACCCCGAACTCGCCCGGGAGATGCCGCCACGCGCACCCACTGGTCAGCGCATAGACGATCGCGGTGAACACCGCCCGATCATCCACGGCGCCGTCCCGCCACCCTGCCGACGCGGCGTGAACTCCGGGACCAACGGCTCGACGATCACCCAAAACTCATCCGGCACCAACCGGAGCGCAAGATCCGACGACACGATCCCCCATCATGCCGCACCACTTACCGAAACCCACGTGGGACACACTTTAAGACGCTGAGCGCGAGAATCAGCAGACGACAGCGGGGCATTGTCGCCGTGAGTCTCGCCAAAGAACGGAGAGAGCATCGCGTAGGCGACAGCGAACACCGTCCCTGGTTGCCCCGTCGCCGCGATCGACACATTGAGGTCTGACGACAAGGCGGGGAGGAAACCAGCGACGACGAAGGCGTCGGTGCCCACAGCGAACGTACCCAGCGCGAGTCATGACACCCTGCCCGCGGAGCCGCGACAGGGCACCGGGGCCGGTCGAGGGAATGCCGAGGTGTCCATTGCGCCGTTCTCCTTTCAGGAAAGACAGGTGCCGACCGGAACGTTCCCAACAGCCGGGGAAGCCGTCCTGTTGAACAACCTGGCTCCCCCGCGCCAGGCCGGGATCGGGCCGGCGCGTGGGGATGCGCGGTGGCCGCGGCGGTTAGCTGGCGCTCACAAGTGCCGTGGTGCGCGCCACGGTGTTCGCGGCGGCGATCACGGCGTCCATACTCGCGGCGAGGACGGATTGTTCCTGGCCAGCCGACCAGGTGACGCCAGACTCAGTTCGGTGTTCGAGCAGGGTCAGCGCGTCGCTGTCGTTGCCCGCGCCCACGCTGGTCTGGTGCAGGCTGAGGACATCGACCCGGATGCCCTGAGCATCGAGCGCCGCTGTGAGGGCCTCAACAGGGCCGACGTCAGGATGCGTGCTGGCCAGTTCGCGTCCATCGACTCGGAGCGTGATGTGAGTCCGGGCCTGTCCATCCATCTCTGAGGTGTCGTAGCCGACCAGGACGATCGGGTCGATGCCGGCGGACTGATGGAGGTAGACGTCGCGGAAGACCGACCACAGTTCTGACGCGGCGACTTCGCCGCCCGTGGCATCGGTGTACTGCTGGACGTGGCGGGCGAAATCGATCTGCAAACGCCTCGGCAGCTCGATGCCGTACTCGGTCTCCAGCAGGTAGGCGATGCCACCCTTGCCCGACTGCGAGTTCACGCGGATCACCGCGTCATAGTCGCGGCTGATGTCGGCCGGGTCGATCGGCAGGTACGGCACCCCCCATTCTATGTCCTGCTCGGGGCGCCCCTCGGCGGCGGCGCGGGCGCGGTGCTCGGCGAAGCCCTTCTTGATCGCATCCTGGTGTGTGCCGCTGAACGCGGTGTGCACCAGATCTCCAACGTAAGGATGCCGGGGGTGGACTTCGAGGCGGTTGCAGTATTCGACGGTGCGGCGGATCTCATCGATGTCGGAGAAGTCGATCATCGGGTCGATGCCCTGCGCGTGCAGATTCAGCGCGAGGGTGGCGATGTCCACGTTGCCGGTGCGCTCGCCGTTGCCGAAGATGCACCCCTCGATGCGCTGGGCGCCGGCGAGTACGGCGAGTTCCGCACAGGCGATGCCGGTGCCGCGGTCGTTGTGCGGGTGCACCGAAAGGATCACCGCATCACGACGGGCGAGGTTCTTGTGCATGTACTCGATCTGGTCCGCGTACACGTTCGGGGTGGCGACCTCGACCGTGGCGGGCAGGTTCAGGATCACCGGGCGTTCCGGGGTCGCTTCCCACAGCCCGGTCATGGAGTCGCAGATGTCGAGTACATAGTCGGGCTCGGTGAGGTTAAACACCTCAGGGGAGAACTCGAAGCGCACATTCGGCAGATCGCCGGCGAACTCCAGCACGTCACGGCCACCGGCGAGGATCAGTTGCTTCAAGTCGGCGGGCTCGTAGCCGAGCACGATGCTGCGCCAGGTCGGTGCGGTCGCGGTGTACATGTGGATCACGACCGGGTTCGTGATACCCCGGATCGACGCGACCGTGCGCTCGATCAGATCGCGGCGTGCCGGGGTGAACACCACGATCGTCACGTCGTCGGGGGCGACATCCGTCTCAGCGATCAAGCGCACGAAGTCGTAGTCAGTCTGCGATGCAGACGGGTAACCGACCTCGATCTCCTTGTAGCCCATTGCGACCATCAGCTCGAAGAAGCGGCGCTTACGCGCTGGGTCCATCGGCTCGGCCAGCGCCTGGTTGCCGTCGCGCAGATCGACCGGCACCCACAACGGGGCAGCCGTGAGACGGCGGGTCGGCCACTCCCTCTCGGTCAGCGGGATGTCCACGCGGGAGTAGACGTCGGTGTAGCGGTGGGAAGGCATCTGCGAATGCCGCTGCCGATTCCAGAGCGGTGCCTTCTCAGGCACGGGGCCAGAGGGGGTCGAGATACGTGGGAATGCTGTCGTAGTCATGTCGGTGGTTCCTTCATTCTTCGGGTCAGGCGACCGGCGCAGGGTTCGGCTCCACGACGGGGAGCCGGTCTGGCTAGGCCCCGCCGTGGCGGCGAAGAAGAAGGGACTCGACGGAGAACATAGGTAGACTGTAACACAAGTCCTCAGACAAGCTGAGTAATCGGGAGTCGTACATGGCGCAGGTGAGACGGGCTCCGCTGGCGGATCAGGCCGCCGGGTTGCTGCTGGAACGAATCAAGTCCGGTGAGTGGGGGCTGGGCGAGAAGTTGCCAGGCGAGACCACCCTCGCGCCCCAACTCGGGGTCGGTCGCTCGACCGTCCGCGAGGCGATCCGCCAACTCGCCGGGCGCGGAGTGCTGGCCTCCCGGCAAGGCTCGGGCGTGTACGTAACCGCGCTGGACGCCCCTGAGGACTGGGATGTGGTGCTGCGCCGGGCCGACATCGCCGCAGTGATCGAGGCACGTGTCGCGATCGAGACCGAAGCCGCTGCCCTCGCGGCCGAGCGCCGCACGCCCCAAGACCTACGCCTCATCCGCCGTGCCCTCGCTCAGCGAGCCGAGCACCGCTTTGACATCGAGACCCACGTCGATGCTGACACTGCTTTCCACCGCGCGATCGTCGCTGCGGCACACAACCCCGTCCTCCTCGAACTGTTCGACAGCTTCACTCCCCGACTGCGTGAAGCCATGATCGACATGCTGCGCATCCGCAGAAAGTTCGGCAGCGACTACGATCACGCTGTCCACGCCGAACTGGCAGAAGCAATCGCCGGACGCGATGAAGCGGTCGCCGCAAGATGTAGTCGCTCTCACTTGCTGTCCCTAAGGGATGGACTCGCCTAACCTCCGATTGGCTTCTAGCACTGAGTCGCAGAGAGTCAGCAGGAGTCGATCGACGGAAAAACGCCGCATATCCTCTAGTCTTGGATGAACGAGCGAGCATCGCCTGTAACGAGATTACACCATTACCAAGCGCAGTCATCTGCCGGTTCGATGTGAACATATGCACGGGGTCCGTTGCCCATCCTTCAGGGAGCCCCATGAACCATTCCACGAACTCTGGTGCCGGTCTTGGCCCGACGGTGTCGTCAGAAAGCGCGGGGGCTGGTGCTGCCCACCCGGTGACATGTTCCCAGCGGGCGATGGCGTCCCCAGCGGCGAAGATGTTCTCGATCAGGGACCACAGCGAGTCGTCATTCTTACTCACCGATCCATGCGGTCCGTTGAGTGCGAGGTCGATGATCTGGTGAGACAGCGCGATCGTGCCCCGGCGTGCCTGCACTTGATCTAGGGTCTCGCCGCCTCGGGTTGAGTCGGTCGCAAGCGCTGTCCTGAACAGCGTCTTGACGGCGGGCGAGGATGAAGATGCGGACCCTTGGGTGAGGAGCGCTGACAAGGGACGCTGCTAGGCCGATCCATTGTGCGTCGTACCGCAGGTCGGCCAGATCGCCGAGTACGGCGCCGGCTGCCCGGAGAGGTCGAGCTGCGATGTCTCCCAGACCCCACAGGTTGGGTTCCAGGTTGCGAAGGGTTGCAGGGTCGGGGCTGCGCTGATCATCGTCGTCTCCTTCTGTCGTTGCGCGGATGGCTGGGGATGAGAGCAGCCCGCGCACGTTCTCGATCACCACCAGGCTGGGTTGCAGCACACCGATGGCTTCGGCCATGTGCGCCCAGAAGACTCGCTTGCCAACTGTTGAGACGTCCTGGCAGGGGGAATCCACCGCAGAGCACGTTGACCGGAGTAGCGTCGTTCCAGTTGATGGTGATGATGTACCCCAGTTGGGGCGTCGGGCCAGTGGTGGGCGAAATGCGGGCGACAGGCTGGTTGTTCTCGGAGAACCAGATCGTGGCTGCGTCGAAGACGTCCTCGACGGCGAAGTCGAGACCGCCGTAGCCGCTGAACAGGGAACTGACCCGCAGTGGCAGGTCGTAGTCGTTGAGGTCGGGCATGCGAACTCCGGGTGCCAGTGATCCCCGCTTCAACTTCACGCAGGAGGTCGCGCACCGGGCTGGTCACCGAGCTGGTCACCGGCCAGGTGCGCGACACCCCGACCTTCACCCGACGCTACCGACACCAGTTCTCGTGTGAGCTACGTCTGGCGCACCATCCATCCGAGTGGGCAGTGAGATCCCAGGCCAACCCATCGGTTCTCGCGCCTCCGCCCATTCCGCACCACCACACGTCTTTCAGACGAGGCCCGGGGCGCCCCGCCGGGGGGCGGGGGACAGTCGCGCGCCGGGTGGTGGGGGCCCCCCCGGTCAACAAACGAGCCACGTATAACCGGGTGTAGCGGGGGTGGGGCCGAATGACGGGCGCGCGGGGGGCCG
>NZ_JBEYTW010000168.1:0-8793 GCF_040643275.1 Spirillospora sp. NPDC047418 | reverse complement strand
TGCAGCAGTCGTTGAGGGCGGTTTCCAGGCTGACGGGCTCGTAGATGTCGGGGTCGGTTTGGCCGCGTGCGGCGGCGTACACCGGTTGGCGGCGGACTCGGACACGGCGGGCTCGGGCCGGACGGGCTCGGGCCTCGCTCGATCGGACTCAGACACCGGTGCCACTCCACAGCTGGTTCATCCGGACGACCATGACGGCGACGGCCACCCCGGCGATGACGATCACGCCGGACCCCCACCGGGTGCGCTCCAGCAGCCCCCATCCGGCGCCCGCCGCCGGGACGAGCAGCGACCCGAGCAGGTAGCCGACGAAGGTGGCGGTGCCGTCCGGCCCCTCGCCACCGCCGAGCTTGACGAACGCGACGGCGACCTGCGCGATCAGCAGCGCCTCCAGGACGCCGAGCCCGATCAGGTGCCCGAGGTCCATCGCCCGGTTGCGCAGCGCCGTCACCAGCGCGTAGGCGGCGGTCAGCAGCGCCACCACGATGATCGCGGTGCCCAGGACGTCGGTCACGGCAACGAGAGTACTACCGGCTGTAGAGCAGAGCCGCATCGCGCCGGACCCGCAGTGCGGGAGGGACGGGACATCCGCGCGGGCATGGCAGCATGGCGGGCGTGAGAGCGCTGCAGTGGCTGAACCTGACCCGGCACGGTGAGAGCACCGGCAACCTCGCCTACCAGGCGGTGCTCGGCACCGACGCCGAGGATGCCGGCATCACCGAACGCGACGCCGACATCCCGCTGTCGGAGACCGGCCGCGCCCAGGCGGCGACGCTCGGCCGCCGGCTCGCCGCGCTGCCGGCGGACGAGCGCCCGACGCACGTCATCGCCTCCCCCTACCTGCGCACCGTCGACACCGCGAAGATCGCGCTCGCGCAGACCTCCTACGCCGCCCCGCAGGACCCGGACGGCCTCGTCCCGCGGGTGGACGAGCGGCTCCGCGACCGCGAGCAGGGCGTCCTGCAGGGCCTCACCGCCCGCGGCGTCGAGCGCCGGTTCCCCGGCGAGGCGGCCCGGCTGCGCCAGCTCGGCAAGTTCTACCACCGCCCGCCCGGCGGCGAGTCGTGGGCCGACCTCGCGCTGCGCCTGCGCAGCTTCTACCGCGACCTGGAGGCCGACGCCCCCGGCGGCCGCGTCCTCGTCGTCACCCACGACGCGATCATCGTCATGACCCGCTACCTGGTCGAGGACCTCACCGAGAAGGACGTGATGGAGATCGAGCGGAAGCCGATCGCCAACGCATCGCTCACCCGGTGGCGCAGCGACGGCTCCGGCCTCCGCGCCGTCTGCTACAACGACTGCTCCCACCTCACCGACGTCGGCGCCCCCACTCCCTGACACCCGCCACACCCCTCGAGCCCCACCCTCCTGGCGCCCGCCGCGCCCTTTTGGGGCCGCCACGCCGCCGGAACCGCCACGCCCTCCGCGGCCCGCTAGGGCTCGCCGTTCAGCAGGCGGTCGCTGCGGGAGGCGACGGTGGCGCGCCGCGGATCGCCCGCCGGCAGGACCGCGCGGAGCCGTTCGAGCGCCTCCAGGTCGGTGCGGCCCGGCTCGGTCTGCGCGTAGGTCCACAGCGCGTCGGCGCCGCCCCGGTCGAGGGCCTGCCGCCGCACCCGCACCGCCAGCTCGTCGCGCTCCGCGCGGATCGCGGGCGCGTCCGAACGGGGCAGCAGCTCGCCCCCGTACAGCCGCACCGCGGCGGCGACGTCGCCCTCCTCCAGCAGCCGCCGGACGGTGAGGAAGTCGGCCTCGACCGCGCAGCCGAGCCGGTAGGGGCGGGCGCGGACGATGTCGCCGAACTGCTGGCGGAGCCGGTGGATCTCGGGGCGGACGGTCGCGGGGCTGCCGTCGTCGCCGTACAGGTACAGCGACAGCCGGTCGCCGCTCAGCCCGCGCGGGTGCAGGGCGAGCAGCGCGAGGATCTCGGCGTGCCGCAGCGTCAGGTCGAACCGCCGGCCGTCCAGCAGCGCGTGCGGCTGCCCGCCGCCGAGCAGCGACAGCGCGAGCAGCGGCCCGTCCCCGGCGGCCGGCGGCGCCGCCGCCTCCGCCGCCCCCGCGACGGGCAGCACGCGCGCCCCGACCCGGTCGGCGAGCCGCAGCAGGAACGCCTCGCCGAGCGGCTCGGCGACGGCGACCCGGCCGTCCGGCAGCGGCACCGTCCCGCCGGGCTCGGGCGCCGGCACCCGCAGGCCCCGCAGCCCGGCCGCGCCCGCCGCGAGGATCCGGCCGGTGGCGGTGACCAGCAGGCCCGCCTCGCCGAGCCCGCGCAGGTGCGGCAGCAGCCGCTCGCGCAGCCGCTCGTCCCGCACCAGCATCTCGTTCTCCAGCCGGGACTCGGCCAGCCGCGCGGTGGCGGCGACGAGCGCGACCGTCGCCGGATGCAGCGCCGCCACCGTCGCGCTGACGTCGACGCAGCCGACGACCCGCGCCGAGTCGGGGTCGATGATCGGCGCGCCGGCGCACGACCAGCGGTGCAGGACGTGCGCGACGTGCTCGTCGGCGTACACGTACTCGGCCCGGCCCGCGGCGAGGGCGGTGCCGATCCCGTTGGTGCCGACGGCGTCCTCCGCCCAGCGGAACCCCTCGGCCAGCCCGATCGCCTCGGCGGCGCGGCGGACGGCCGGCGGGCCCTGCGCCCACAGCACGTGCCCGTCCGCGTCGGTGATCGCCATCAGGTGCTCGGTCTCGTCGGCGACCCGGCGCAGCAGCGCCTCCAGCAGCGGCAGGTGCGGCCGCAGCGGATGGGCGCCGCGGGCGTCGGCGAGGGAGTCCCGGTCGAACGCCAGCGGGGCCGCCTCGACGGCGCCGTCGACGCCGGCGGCCCGGGAGCGCCGCCACGACGCGGAGATGGACGGACGTACGACCACCGGATCGCGAACCACCACCAGTCCCCTTCCCCCGGAGAACCTCGGCCGGTCCGAGGATCGGCCCATCCGCGGGTTCCGTGCAACCGATTCGGCGAATCCCGCACGGCCGGATCAGGACACGGACCGTGATCGAGCGGTCGCAACGTGCATGCAACGTGCGGGCCCGTAGCGTTGCCGGCGGCTGGGAGACGAAGGGCCATCCTGTGGGTCCCGCCGCCTCGTCGCGCGTCCGGGGGGAATGCGCGCGGGGCGGCGGGCAAGGCCCCAGCGGGCACGGGGGGCTCCCGGCCTCACGGGGAGGACGAACACCGCAATGCTCTGCCTGACCTGCCACCGTGTCCGACCGGCGCTCAGCCCGGCGGACTACACCGCCGAGCGCGCCTCGCTCATCGTCCGCCGGGGCCTGTGCGCCTGCAGCCCGCCGCCGCAGCCGCGGACGGGGCGCCCGCCGGCCGTCCGAAAACGGGCGCGCTCGCAGAAATAAACCTCTGGGTTCACAAAATGTTCACGGCCGGTTCGCCTAGAGTTTAAGGAGAATCCACCCGACCGGCCCCCCTGGAGGGAGCGCCATGACCGTGATCCCGGGTCTCGTCCGCCGCGCCGCCGCCGAGGCGGAGCGCCATCTGCGCGAGGGCATGGGCCTTCTCGTCAGGGTGGGACGAGATCTGGAACGGTCTGCGGAGCTGGGCCGGCTGCTGCCGTCCTACCTCGAACGCGTGGCGAGTCTAGAGCAGGCCGTCCGCGACCAGGACGCCGAGCTGCGCACGATCCGCACCGAGCTGGACTCCCTCGTCGGGCAGCTCAACGACCGGCTGCTGCCGCGCATCGACGAGCGGATGGACGACACCGAGCGCGACCTCGCCGCCGTCGCCACCAGCCTCATCCGCACCGGCCGCGACACCGCCGGGAACCGCACCCGGCTGGAGACCGCCGAGCGGCGCATCGGCGACCTGCGCACCAAGGTCGCCCAGCTGGAGCAGCGGACCGGGCTGTGGCGCGACCTGCAGTCCACCGTGGCCAGGTTCGGCGACGACCTCGACGCCATGCGCGCCCGGATGGCGCTGCGCGCCGCCGAGCCCCCGGCCGACGCCGCGCCCGCCCCGGTGCAGAACATCACCGATCGCCCGGCCTAGAAGGCGCCCGGCCCACAAGGCGGCGGGCCCAGAAGGCGGCGGGCCCAGAAGGCGGCGGGGAAGCGGCGGGGCGAGGATCCGCCGGCGTCCCCGAGAATGGACGCATGACTCACCCGCCCGAGAACCGTCCCGCCGCCGTGCGCGGATTCGCCAGCGACAACCAGGCGAGCGTCCACCCGGAGATCCTCGCCGCACTCGCCGAGGTCAACGGCGGGCACCAGCCCGCCTACGGCGACGACGCGGTCACGGGCCGGCTCCGCGACGTCGTCCGGCGGCACTTCGGCGACCGCGCCGAGGTCTTCCCGGTGTTCAACGGGACCGGCGCGAACGTGGTGTCGCTGCAGGCGATGTCGGAGCGGTGGAGTTCGGTCGTGTGCCCCGAGTCCGCGCACATCAACACCGACGAGTGCGGCGCCGCCGAGAAGATCGCCGGGCTGAAGCTGGTCACCGTGCCGGCCGCCGACGGCAAGCTGACCCCCGGCCTCGTCGCCGCGCACGCGACGGGGTTCGGCAACGTCCAGCGGCGGCGGCCCGCCGTCGTGTCGATTACCCAGAGCACCGAGCTGGGCACCGTCTACACGGCGGCGGAGACCGCGGCGGTCGCGGCGGCGGCGCACGAGCGCGGCCTGACCGTGCACATGGACGGTGCCCGCATCGCCAACGCGGCCGCGTCCCTCGGCGTCCCGCTGCGCGCCCTCACCACCGACGCGGGCGTGGACGTCCTGTCGTTCGGCGGCACCAAGAACGGGCTGCTGCTCGGCGAGGCGGTCGTCGTGCTGAACCCGGACGCGGTCCGCGGGCTGGACTACCTGCGCAAGTCGAGCATGCAGCTCGCGTCCAAGATGCGGTACGTGTCGGCCCAGCTCGTCGCCCTGCTGGACGGCGACCTGTGGCTGCGCAACGCCTCCCGCGCCAACGCGATGGCCGCCCGCCTGGAGTCCGCCGCCCGCGCGGTGCCCGGCGTGGAGATCACCCAGGCCGTGCAGGCGAACACCGTCTTCGCGCGGATCCCCGCGGACGTCACCGACCGGCTGCGCAAGCGGTTCCCCTTCTACACCTGGGACGAGGCGACCAGCGAGGTCCGCTGGGTCTGCTCGTTCGACACGACCGAAGCGGACGTGGACGCCTTCGCCACCGCGCTCTCGTCCGAGATGTCCGGCTGACCGGCGGTTTCATCCCGATCATCGGGAGCGCCCTGACCGCGCGGTACCCGGCGGGTTATCGTGTCACCGAACAGCATTCGGTAACAGGAGGCGAGCCCGATGGCCAACCGCACCTTCGTCGTCGGCGTGGGCATGACCAAGTTCGAGAAGCCCGGCTCCCGCGACTGGGACTACCCGGACATGGCCAAGGAGGCCGTCGGCAACGCCCTGCAGGACGCCGGCATCGGCTACGACAAGGTCGAGATGGCCTACGCGGGCTCGATGTACGGGTCGATGGGCCAGCGTGCCCTCTACGAGACCGGCATGACCGGCATCCCCGTCATGACCGTCATGAACGCGTGCGCGACCGGCTCCAGCGCACTGTTCCTCGCCCGGCAGGCCGTCCGCGGCGGCCTCGCCGACTGCGCCCTCGCGCTCGGCATGGAGAAGATGAAGAAGGGCTCCCTCGGCGCCGGCGTCGGCGAGTCCAAGGTCACCATCATCGACCACCACCTGCGCTCCATGACCGCGGGCCGCGAGTGGGAGCTGGACAAGGCGCCCATGCCGCAGATGTTCGGCAACGCCGGCCGCGAGCACATGGAGAAGTACGGCTCCACCCCCGACCACTACGCCTGGATCGGCTGGAAGAACCACAAGCACTCGGTCAACAACCCCTACGCGCAGTTCCAGACCGAGTACTCGCTCGACGACGTCAAGAACGCCACGATGATCTTCGACCCGCTGACCAAGCTGCAGTGCTCCCCCACCTCCGACGGGGCCGGCGCCGCGGTCGTCGTCAGCGAGCGGTTCCTGGACGAGCACGACCTGTGGGACCAGGCCGTCGAGATCGCCGGCCACTACATCGCCACCGACACCCCGCAGAGCTTCGAGGACCACTCCTCCATCCAGGTCGTCGGCTTCGGCGTCTCCCAGCTCGCCGCCCGCAAGGCCATGGACGAGGCCCAGGTCTCCATCGAGGACGTCGACGTCGTCGAGCTCCACGACTGCTTCAGCGCCAACGAGCTCATCACCTACGAGGCGCTCGGCATGGCGGAGGTCGGCGAGGGCCACAAGCTCATCGACGACCAGGCCACCACCTACGGCGGCAAGTGGGTCGTCAACCCGTCCGGCGGCCTGATCTCCAAGGGCCACCCCCTCGGCGCCACCGGCCTCGCCCAGTGCGCCGAACTCACCTGGCAGCTCCGCGGCAAGGCCGACAAGCGCCAGGTGGAAGGCGCCCGCGTCGCCCTCCAGCACAACATCGGCCTAGGCAGCGCCTGCGCCGTAGCCGTCTACAAGCCGGCTGTATAGGCCCAGGGGGGCGCCCCCCTGGAACCCCCGTCACGACGCAGGCGACCCTCACACCGCCGTTGCGATCCGTCGTGCCCGTGCCGACGTGCGCGGCGTTACTGCGGTCGCCTGCGTCGCCGGGCATGCCCGCTTGTGCGGCAAGATCACGTTTGGGTGTGTGGACGTGTGACAAATGTTGACTCTTGTCTCATGGCGGTCTTAGGCTGGTGGCACGTGCCACTGGTGTGGAGGTGCTATGCCCGCCTCGTCCCTGCCTCGCGCTCCGTCGTCCCGGACGGTGGCGCGTGCGCCGCTGGTGCCCGGGACGCTGCTGTGGCGGTACGCCGGTGATCTGCGGTCGCTGCTGCCCGGGGCGGCGGCCGGGCTGATGCAGCTCATGCATCCGGGCATCGGCGCCGGGGTCGGGGAGCACTCCGCGTTCTTCGACGCGCCGTTCGACCGGATCCACCGGTCCGTCCCGCAGATCTGGGCGACGATCCTCGCGCCGGACGGGGTCACGCGCGCCCGCGGCATCCGCGACCTGCACCGCGGCATCGGCGGCACGGACGAGCACGGCAGGCGCTACCACGCGCTCGAACCCGAGACGTTCTGGTGGGCGCACGCCACCTTCACGTGGGAGATCTTCAAGGCCGCCGAGACGTTCCACCCCGGCACGCTCAGCGCCGAGGACCACGAGCAGATGTACGCCGAGACCGTCACCTGGTACTCCCGGTACGGCGTCAGCATGCGGCCCGTCCCCGCCGACTACGCGGCCTTCCAGTCCAAGTTCTGGCATGTCTGCGCGAAGACGCTCGAGCTCACGCCCGCCGCCGCGCGGGCCCTGGAGATCGCCAGGCACGGCTCCGGCAGCATCACGATCCTGCCCGTCGGCGGCCCGCGCCTCGACCGCGCCGGACGCCTGGTCATCGAGCGCCCGCTGCGGCTCATCACGTTCGGCTGCCTGCCGCCGCTCGTCCGGGAGCGGTTCGACGTCCCCTGGTCGCCGCTCGACCAGGCCCGGTTCGCCGCGCTGGCGATGGCCAACCGGCAGGGCTACCGCATGATGCCCGGCGGCTTCAACCACTGGGCGCTGCGCAGCATGCTCCGCTACATCGGCGCCCAGACCCGCCAGGACCGGTACCAGCCGGCCGCGTGAGGATCACACGGCGGCCACCGCGCGGGGGCGCAGCTCCTCGCACGCGGTGAGGACCCGGTGGACGTCGCCGTCGGTCAGCCCGGCGTGCGCGGAGAGGCGGACCAGCGTCCGGCCCACCGACGCCGCCGGCGGGAACAGCGCCGCGCTGAAGATGTCGCGGCCGACCAGCGCGTCCCGCATCAGGGTCGCCTCGGACTCCGAGCCCGCCTCCAGCGCGATGATCGGCGTGTCGGACTCGACCAGCCGGTAGCCGAGGCCGGACAGCCCCTCCCGCAGCCGGGCCGTGACCGCGCGGAGCCGGCCGCGCCGCCAACCCTCCTTGCGGACCACCTTCAGCGCGGCCGCCAGGCCCGCGACGTCGTGCGGCAGCAGCGTCGAGCTGAACACCGCGGGAAGCGCGGTGTGGCTGAAGTAGTCGGCGAAGCCGGGACGGTCGCAGGCGATCAGGCCGGCGCGCCCCGGCAGGGCCTTCGCCAGGCTCGCCGTGCGGAAGTCGACGCGGCCGGTGAGCCCCAGCGCGGCGACGAGGCCCTCGCCGCGCTCCCCGTGCGTGCCGAGCGAATGCGACTCGTCCACCATCAGCAGGCAGCCGTGCGCCGCCGCGACCTCGGCGAGGTCGGCCAGCGGGGCCACCGAGCCGTCGGTGCTGTAGACGGCGTCGACGGCGATCACGCCGGAGCCGCCCACCTCGATCCGGCGGCGCAGGTGGTCGAGGTCGTTGTGGCGGAAGTAGGCCAGCTCCGCGCCCGCCGCCCGCGCCCCCTCCCACAGCGACATGTGCGCGAGGACGTCCAGGTAGACGGGCACGTCCGGGCCGGCGACCACCTGCAGGAGCCCGGTGTTGGCCGCCCAGCCCGACGGGCACAGCACCCCGGCCCGCGCGCCCAGGTGCCGGGCGAACCCCTCGCCGAGGACGATCTGCGGGTGGTCGTCGGGCAGGCAGGGCCCCGTCGCGGGCCCCTCCCGCAGGCTGGCGATCATGGCCTCGGTGATCGCCGGATGCTCGGCCAGCGCGAGGTAGTCGCTACAGGTCAGCACGATCGCCCGGTCGCCGGGAGCCTTGGCCGGCGCCGGGCGGCGCCCGCCCCGCGTCCCCCGGAACACCCTGATGCGTTCGCCCAGCCGCTGGTGAGCGCTGGTCATGGTCGTCACACTCCCCGGTCAAATGATTGTCACACCCTGTAGCGATATCTAATCATAGGGTG
>NZ_JBEYTW010000167.1:0-8878 GCF_040643275.1 Spirillospora sp. NPDC047418 | reverse complement strand
CGTTCCACGAGCCGTTTGAGCCCCCGCGACTCGCGGGGCATCTCCGGGTCCCCGCGCCGCCCGGGCGGGCCGCGGGGGACGGCGCGGGCGGCGTCACGCGACGGCGGTCCCCTCCAGCTCGACCAGCAGGGTGGGGATCGCCAGCCGCGCCACCCCGAGCATCGTGGTGGCCGGCGCCGCCCCGGCGGCGCCCAGCCGCGACGCCAGCACGCCGTAGTGCCGGAAGACCAGGTCGACGTCGGTGGTGTAGACGTTGAGCCGGACCAGGTCGGCGAGGGACATGCCGGCCTCGCCGAGGACGGCCTCCAGGTTGGCCAGGCTCAGCGCCAACTGCGCCTCCATGTCGCCGTCGTGCCGGGGCTTCCCGTCGTCTCCCATCGCGGTCTGCCCTGAGCAGTACAGGGTCCGGGTGTGCCCGGAGACGAGCTCGCCCTGGTTGAATCCCATCTCGACCGACCAGGTCACCGGGTTGACCGCCGTTCGTTCCATCGCCGTATCCGCTCCGTTCGATTCGTCGGCAGGACGGGCGTCCGCCGGCTCGGTGGCCGGGTTCCCGGACGCCTGGTGAGGAGCCTCCCAGCGAATCACGACATCCTGTGTCGTGTATTTCAGTAGATTTCTCGCATGCGCGCCGACCGGCTGGTGTCACTGGTCCTGCTGCTGCGGCAGCACGGACGGCTGACCGCGGCCGTGCTGGCACGCGAGCTGGAGGTGTCCACCCGCACCGTCCTGCGCGACATCGAGGCGCTGTCCGCCGCCGGCGTCCCGGTCTACGCCGAACGCGGCCGGCACGGCGGTTTCGCGCTGCTGCCCGGTTTCCGGACCGAGCTCACCGGCCTGAACCCCGACGAGGCCCTCGCCCTGCTGGCCGCCGGGTCGCGGCGCGGCGCGCAGGCATTCGGCCTCGGCTCCGCACTCGCCTCGGCGATGCTCAAAGTGGTCGACGCGCTCCCCGACGGCTACCGGGACACCGCCGCCGGCGCGGCCGAGCGGCTGCTCGTCGAACCGGAGACCGACCTGCTCTCGCGCCGGCAGGCCGCCGAGGAGGTGCCCGACGCCGTCGCTGCCGAAGTCCTGCGCGCGGTGTTCGCCGGACGCAGGCTGCGGATCCACTACGCGGCCTGGGACCAGGCCCCGAAATGGCGCACGGTCGACCCGGTCGGCCTGGTCACCATCCGCGACCGGGGCTACCTGCTGGCCCTCAGATCCGGTGCGGACCGCACCTACCGGCTGTCCCGCGTCCTGGCCGCCGAGGCACTCCCCGAACCCGCGCGGCGCCCCGACCGCGTCGACCTGGACCGGGCCTGGCAGGAGCGCGGCACGCGGTTCCGGACCGGCGGCGACCAGGTCGCCGTGCTGGTCCGGCTGGCCCCGGCGCGGCGGGAGGAACTGCTGGGCACCGCGCTGGCCGTCCTCACCGAGGAACCCGGCGCGGACGGCCGGCTGCTGCTTGAGGTGACCTTCCAGGACGCCAGGCACGCCAGATGGGCGCTCTGGCAGCTCGGCACGGACGCCGAGGCCCTGGCCCCCCAGTGGCTGCGCGCCTTCCTGCACGACCGCGCCACCGACCTCGCCGCCCGCTACGAACCCCCGCCCTGACGGCTCCCCGACCGACCGCCCGGCCGGGAGGACGTCAGGCGGGCGGCCAGTTGCGCAGGGCCGCGTCGGCCATGGCCTGGAGTTCGTCCCCGCCGACGCCGCCGGCCGCCTGCACGGCGATGCCGAACGCCAGGGTGGTGACGTAGCGGGCCAGGAGCCCCGGATCGGTCTCGGGGGGCAGGTCGCCGTCGTCCACGGCCTGCTGGAACCGCTCCCGCAGGCGGGAGGAGCCGTCGTCGCGCCAGGCGGCGAGGAGGTCGCGGACTCCGCGTCCGGGATCGCCGGTCGCCAGGGCCCCCTGGACGCCCATGCAGCCGTGGGGGCCGGCCGGGCGGGTGGTGGTGCGAACGACGCCGGCCAGGACCGCGGCGGCGGCGCCGAGGGCGGTCGGTTGCCCAAGGGCGCCGGTCAGGTACGCGCTGGGGCCTTCGGTGTAGCGCTCCAGGGCCTTGCGGAACAGCTCCTCCTTGTTGCCGAAGGCCGCGTACATGCTGGTGGTGGAGATGCCCATGGCGCCGGTCAGGGCGGCCAGGCTGGCGCCTTCGTAGCCGTGCTCCCAGAAGACCAGCATGGCGCGCTCGAGGGCCTGGTCGGCGTCGAACCCGCGCGGCCGGCCGACGGGGCCGCTCTGTCTCGTCTGCACCCCCGCAGCTTACTCGTTCCGCATCGATCGATACAGAAATGCTATCCTTCCGATTCTGTATCGATCGATGCGGAATTTGGAGGAGGTCGTTGACGTGGGACTGCTCGAGGACAGGACCGCCGTCGTCACCGGGGGCGGCACCGGCATCGGCCTGGCCGCGGCCGTGCGGCTGGCGGCGGAGGGCGCGCACCTGTTCGTCACCGGCCGCCGCAAGAGGGAACTGGACGCCGCCGCCGTGGCCTTCCTCGCCTCCGGGCAGAGCGGCTTCATCACCGGTTCGAGCCTGTGCGTCGACGGCGGCCTGCAGCAGATCTGAGTTCCGCGGCCGGGGCCGGCACCGGCGCGTGCCCGCCCCGGCCGACCATCCCGCGACAGGTTGAGGTGAAGGACCCATGACGGTGATCGGCATCATCGGCGCGGGCGAGGTCGGCGGCCAGATCGCGCGTGCCGCGGTCGCGAACGGCTACGGCGTCGTCATCGCCAACTCGCGCGGACCCGAGACCCTGAAGGACCTCATCGACGAGCTCGGCCCGGCGGCGCGCGCCGCGACCGCAGCCGGCGCCGCCGCCGCGGGCGACTTCGCGGTCGTGGCGGTCCCGCTGAAGGTGGTCAACGACATGCCCGCGGAGGAGCTCGCCGGCAAGGTCGTGCTGGACACCAACAACTACATGGTCTGGCGCGACGGCCACATCCCGGTCATCGACTCGGGTGAGAAGACCGTCCACGAGCTGCGCCAGGAGCACCTTCCGCGGTCCAGGGTGGTGAAGGCGTTCACCCACATCCAGGCTCCGCGCATCACCACCGCGGGCCTCCCGGCGGGCGCCCCCGGCCGCCTGGCGCTGTCGGCGTCGAGCGACTTCCCCGAGGCCGTGGACCTGGTGGCGCGGCTGTACGACGACTTCGGGTTCGACACCGTCGACAACAGCCCGCTCAGCGAGTCCTGGCGCAGCGGCCCCGGCCAGCCCGCCTGGCTCGCGCACGAGCACCAGACCCGCCCCGACCTGATCGCCAACCTCGCCGGCGCGCGGCGGATCACCGTGAGCTGAGAGCCGGGCGGACGCGGGGCCCGTCCCGATGAGCGGCGTCCCGGCGGGCGTCGCCCCCCTCCGGCGGCCCGGTGAAGGGGGGCGGCGCGCGGCTAGCCCAGGTGCCGGGTGAAGAACTGGGCCGCGGGGTCCCCCGCGGACTGCGGGACGCCGGTGTGCCCGCCCATGTTGGCGTGCAGCGCCTTCTCCTTGCTGCCGAAGGCGTCGAACAGGTCCAGGGCCGCCTGCCGGTCGTTGCCCTCGTCGTCCCACTGCAGCAGGACGTGCAGCGGAATGGTGACCCGGCGGGCCTCCTCGAACGTGGTGCGCGGCACGAAGCTCCCGGCGAACAGGACGGCGGCCGAGATGCGCGGCTCGACCACCGCTAGCCGGACGCCGATGGCGATCACTCCCCCCGAGTACCCGACCGGGCCGCCGATCTCGGGCAGCGCCAGGAGGGCGTCCAGGGCGGCCCGCCATTCCGGGACCGCCTGCTCGACCAGCGGGAGGACGAGCCGGTCGATGATGCCGCTGCCGACCGGCTCGCCGGCCCGCAGCGCCCCGCGCAGGTCGGCGCGGGCCTGCTCGGCGGCGGCCGAGCGGGGCCGGTCACCGCTGCCGGGGAGCTCGATGGTGGCGGCGGCGAAGCCGTACTCCGCCGAGTGCCGGGCCCGGGCCGCCAGCCGCGGGCGCATCCCGTGCAGTCCGCCGGGGTGGCCGAGCAGGATCAGCGGCGCCGGCGCGGACGCGGCTCCTGGCGTCCACAGGACGCCGGGGATCTCGCCGAGGGCGAAGTCGCGTTCGAGGACGCCGTCGTCGAGGCGCCGCTCGGTGGTGAATCGCATGGTCGTGCCTTTCGGGAGTGCTGGTGAACGGCGCTCCCGGACGACCTACCGCCCGACCGTGACCCCCGGAGGGAGCACCCGTGTCGATACTGCGTTCACGGATACCACCTCCTCGTTCTCCTGCACGGCCTCCGGCAAGGTAGCAGTGGCCGCCGAGGCCCGCCAACGGGTTTTCGCGGACGACGCGGGCTGCGAGCGCCGCCCCGCCTAGAAGGCCGGGGCGACCCTCTACCTCCCCTACCGTGACCCGCCCTTGCCGCGATCAGCGCTCATCGCTGGGCCGTCGCGGGGATCGCGTTGTCGATGAGGACGGCGGCGATGGCGGCGGCGGTGGGGAAGCTCTCGCTGTTGAGGACTCGCGTGCGGGCCGCGGCGCCGTCCAGGAGCAGTGCGAGCTGTTCGCCGAGCTGTTCGGGGTCGGCGGCGCCGGCCTCCCGCGCGGTTTCGGCCAGCCGCGCGGCGATGACCTGCTTGTAGTCGCGCGCGTACTGGGACGCGGGGTGCTCGGGGTCGTGGAGTTCGACGGCCGCCGCGATGTACGGGCACATGGGGGTGAGCTCCTGCGTCCCGGACGCGGGCACCTCGAAGGCGGCGAGCAGCCGTTCGCGGGGGGTGAGGTCGGTGCGGTCGAACACCGCGGACATGGCGTCGGGATCGAATCGGCGAAGGTATTCGGCGACGAGTTCGTCCTTGCCGGCGAAGTGCTGGTAGGCGGTGCGCTTCGAGACCTGGGCCACCGCGCACAGCTGGTCCATGCCGGTGCGGTTGATGCCCTGGGCGCGGAACAGCTGCCGGGACGCGCCGAGGATGCGTTCGCGTGCGCCCCGGCCGCGGCGCCGGCCTTGGGGGCCCTTCTCCAGCTCCGTCATACCCCCAGCCTAACCCAGTCGGGTACTGATCGGTGTGCATAGCTTGCGCCGCCGCCGACCCTCGGATACCGTAAGTACACAGGACGGTGTATGTAACGTCCTGGCTGTTCCGAATACCCGTCCGTCCAATGGAGTGATCATGGGAAAGCTCGACGGCAAGGTAGCGGTGATCACCGGTGGATCAACCGGCATGGCACTGGCCGGCGCCCGGCTGTTCGTTGAAGAGGGGGCCTACGTCTACATCCTGGGCCGGCGGCAGGAGGCCCTCGACGAGGCCGTCGAGGTGATCGGCCGCAACGTCACCGCCGTGCGGGGCGACGCGTCCGAGCCGGCCGACCTCGACCGCCTCTACGCGACGGTCGCGAAGGAGAAGGGCTCGATCGACGTCCTGTGGTCCAACGCCGGAATGGGCGAGCCGGCCAAGCTCGGCGAGATCACCGAGGAGCAGTTCCACAACGCGTTCTGGCTCAACGCGCGCGGCACCCTGTTCACCGTGCAGAAGGCGCTGCCGCTGCTCAACGACGGCGCCTCGGTCTTCATGACCGGCTCGAACGCCTCCCTGCGCGGCTTTCCCGGATGGAGCGTGTACGCCGGCAGCAAGGCCGTGCAGCAGGCCTGGGCCCGCGTGTGGCTCAACGAGCTCAGGGACCGGAGGATCCGGTTCAACGTGCTCACCCCCGGCCAGGTCGCCACGGCCAAGCAGGAGGAACTCTTCGACGAGGCCACCAAGAAGGCCTTCGAGTCCCTGATCCCCCGCGGGCAGATGGGCCGCCCCGAGGAGATCGCGACCGTCGCGCTCTTCCTCGCCGCCGACGACTCCAGCTACGTCAACGGACTGGAACTGACCACCGACGGCGGCACCACCGTCATCTGACCACCGGACACCGAAAAAGGGTCACACCCGCATATACCAGCGCCGGCACGGGCGAAGGGGCGTCCTCGAACGCCGGCATCCACCACACCCAGAAGTATCGCGCGGGCGCCCGGATCCGTGTGCTGGAGATTGTTCAGGGCATACCGGCCGGCACCCACCCGCGAACGGGTGTCACTCGTGACCCGCCAGGCCGCATCCTTCGACGGCATGGGCCACCTCCTGCTCGACGCGGCGCGAACGAGACAGATCGAAGGCTCGAGAACAAGGAAGAGGGCACACCGCATGAGCAGCATCACCATCATCGGCACCGGGAACATGGCCCGCACCATCGGCGCGCGGGCGGTGGCGGGCGGCAACACCGTCGAGGTCATGGGCCGCGACCAGTCCAAGGCCGCCGACCTGGCCAAGGCCCTGGGCGGCGGCGCCACGACCGGAGAGTGGGGCGCCGTCCCGGCCGGGGACATCGTCATCACGGCCCTGTTGTACGACGGTGTCGTTCCGACCGTCGCCCGGTACGGGGACGCCCTCGCGGGCAAGGTCATCATCGACATCAGCAACCCCTTCAATTCCACCTTCGACGGGCTGGCCTACGGCGAGGGGACCTCGGTCGCGCAGGAAGCCGCCAAGGCGGCCCCGGCCGGCGCCAGCGTCGTGAAGGCGTTCAACACCATCTTCCGCGAAGTCCTGGAGAAGGGCCGGCCCGTCGTCTTCATCGCCGGCGACAGCGCGCAGGCCAAGGCAGGCGTGGCGGAGTTCGTCAAGAGCCTCGGGCTGCGCCCGCTGGACGTCGGCGACCTGAAGATGGCGCACTGGCTGGAAGGAGCGGGCCTGGTCACGGTGGGCCTCGCCGGCCACGGAGTCGGTCACTGGGACTTCGCCCTCGGCGTCGACGAATTCACCGGCTGAACCGGCCGAGCCGCACCGCCCCTCGGTCCGAACCGCCGGCCAAGGGGCGGTGTACGTCGCGCTCGCCGGGGCGCGGCGCGGCACGCCTGTTGGTGCCCGGCGGCCGGCTCGGCGGCCGCCGGTGACCCGGTGCCGGCGGCGGGCGCGGGGGTCATGCGGGCGGGGCCGGCGGGGACGGGAAGGGGAGGGTGTCGACGGCGTTGCGGCGGCGGCGTTCGGGGCGGCGGTCGTAGCGGGCGGTGGTGGCCGGGGAGGCGTGCCCGACCAGGTGCTGGACGGTCGCCAGGTCGACGCCCTGGTCGAGGAGGTCGCCGATGAAGGTGCGGCGGAAGTCGTGCGGGGTGACCGGGGGCAGGGACGCCTCCTTGCGGCGCTTGACGACGGCGTTGCGGACGGCGGCGTCGGTCATCGGCCGGTGCTGGACCGCGCCCGAGCGGTGCACCGGCTTGAACAGCGGTCCCGCCGTGCGGTCGTCCAGCACGAGCCAGGCGCCCAGCAGCGCGGCCGCGCCCTCGTGGACGTACTCCAGCCGCTGCTTGTCGCCCTTGCCGGTGATCCGCAGGGAGCGCTCGCCCGGGTCGTAGTCCTCGCGGCGCAGCGCGGCGACCTCGGCGCGGCGCGCGCCGGTGGTGTAGAGGACGGCCAGCAGCGCGGCGTCGCGGGTGCCCGCCGCGGACGGGTCGGCGCCGCAGACCGCCAGGAGGGCGGAGAACTCGGCGGCGTGGACGCTGCGGCCGGCGGGCAGCCGCGTCCCGCGGAAGTTCCGCACCGCGGCGGCCCGCTGGTAGTCGTCGGTGGACATCTCGCCCAGCCGCCACGCCGTCCGCAGGACGCCGCGCAGCGCCGACAGGTGCAGGTTGCGGTAGGCGGGCGACCACGGGACCGGTTCGCCGTCCGGGCCGTCGACGGTCCGGGAGCCGATCAGGGCGCGCAGCGCGGCGGTGTGCTCGGCGCGCAGCTGCGCCCAGGGGAACCGCTCCCCCGGCGCGGCGCCGGGGTCGCGGCCCGCCGCGGTGTGGAGCATCGCGGCCAGGCGGTGCAGGCAGGCGCTCATCGCGCGCCGCGACCGCGGGCTCTCCAGGTCGGCGACGTAGACCAGGAACGCGTTGCGGGTGGCCGGCGGCCCGGGGCGGTCCCGGGCCGGGGACGGGAGCCGTTCGCCGGAGGGGACGAGCCCCGTCGCCGCCGGGCCATCGGGGAGGGTGCCCGGCGGCCTGTGCGGGGCGGTGGGTGCCGGGACGCCGGTGGCGGGCGGGCGGAGGTCGTCCATGCGCCGCAGCCTAGCCGAGCTGGCTTCTGAGAACGAACATTGTCGTCAGTTGGCGCGCCACGTTTTCCGGAGGTTGTTATTTTCTGGAAATAGGAATCTGAAAAATCTAGGATGGCGGGTGTGACGATCAGCGAGGAGACGGCGGCCGCGGAGCGCGCCTGCCGGTACTGCGGCCGACCCGTTCCGCGGCGCGAAGGGCGCGGGCGGCCGCGCGAGTACTGCGCGCAGGGCGACTGCCAGACCCGCGCCAAGCGCGAGCGGGAGCTGCGGCGCGGCACGCCGGGCCTGGAGGGGGCCCTCGCGCGGGCCGAGGATTTGTACGAACGCATGGAGCAGGGCCTCGCGGCGGCGCTCACCCCCCTAGCCCAGGCGCTGGACTCGGAGCTGTCGCCGCGCGGCGTGGAGGCGCGGATCAGCGCCGTCCGCGCCGAGGCGCAGTCGGCGGTGGCCGCCGCGCTGGCCGAGCGCGAGGACGCCGGGGCGCGCGCCGCCGGCGCCGAGCAGGCGGCGGACGAGGCCCGCGAACGCGCCCGCGCCGACCGGCGGCGCGCCCAGCAGGCCGAACACGAGCGCGACGGCGCGCTGCGGGACGCCGAGCAGGCCCGCGCCGAGGCCGCCGCCGCGGTGCACGGCGCGCGGGAGGAGGCCGAGCGGACGGTCGCGGCGGTCCGCGCCGAGGCCGACGATGTCGTCCGCCGGGCCCGCCTGGAGGCCGACCGGATCGCGGCCGACGCGCGCGACCGGGCCGAGGAGGCCCGCCTGGACGCGCAGGACGCGCGGTCCCTGGCCGCCGAGGCCGGACGCGCCGCCGACGCCGCCCGCGCCGACGCCGAGCAGGCCGGGGCGC
>NZ_JBEYTW010000166.1:0-9102 GCF_040643275.1 Spirillospora sp. NPDC047418 | reverse complement strand
GGCCGTCCGGGCGGGCCCGCCGGGACGGCGCGGGCAGCCGTCATGCCGCCGCTAGTCGCGGGGCATCACGGTGAAGGTGAACCCGGTGCTGGTCGGACGGCGCAGCGGGGTGTCGCATTTGATCCGGCGGAGTACCTCGTTTCTGCTGAGTTCGAGTGCGTGGGCGATGAGCCGGTCCGGGCGTACCGGCACCGGGTCGTCGAAGACGACCTCGACCCGGACCGGCCATGACCGTCCTGCCTGGTCGGTACGTGGCTGGTCGGTCAGTGCCGGTGGCGTGTGGAGCCGCCAGGCGCCCGTCCAGTCCAGGGCGAAGCGGTTGCGGCGGGCGAGCAGCGGATCCAGCAGCGTGGACGCCACCAGGCCGGGATCGTTGGCGCGGTAGCCGTCCAGGAGGGCGGGGTCGAAGGATCTGACCGGCACCCGTTCGTGGACGGTGAGCTTGCCGGTGCGGTCGCAGGCGGTGCAGCGGGCCAGCAGCCACACCGACAGCAGTTTGCCGTTGGCGTTGACGCGGAACCTGCCGGCGCCGGTGGTGGCCGACTCCGCCGGGCAGTCGACGCACGGCAGCGACAGCAGCGGCAGCCTGGTCCGGCGGACGACCCAGCGCAGCACGGTATGAGGTTGTGAGGACATGAACTCTCTGGACCTGACACGAGGCCGATTGCGCGCGGCCTCGAACGCTGAACGACCGGGCGCGCGAGGGCAGCCCGGCGGAGCCGGCGGGAGCGCCGGCTAAAGGTGAGCGGAAGAAGGTGTCAGGTCTGCGGAGCAGGCGGGGTCACGCGGTCTTGTCCTCTGTCCTCGCGGGTGACGGGGCCGCAGGCAACCTACGGGAACGCGGACGGCGCGCTCAACGGGTTTTCCGGCCGGAGCCGCCTCAGCCCCGTCCGAGGACGCGGAACACGTTGCCCTCCGGGTCGGCCAGGCAGAACCACGGCACGTCGACCTGGCCGACGGCGGTACTTCACCGTTTCGCGGTCGGGTCCGGCCAGTCGAGGCCCACGGGTTCGATGTTGGTCGCGCCCGGTCCCTCGCTGGACGGGCCCCAGCCGAGCGCCGCGCCCCAGAACCGGCCCAGGGCCGAGTCGTCCCGGGCTTTGAAGTTCACCTGGACGGGTCGCGGTGCCATGCGCTCCAACCCTATATGCGCAGATGAGTGCAGGTGGGTGAGCGTTCGCCGGTTCCTCGCGGCCGGGCCGGGGGGGACGTCGCCGGGCGAGCCGGTCCCCCCTCGGACGCCGCCGGTGCGCGGCGCCCGAGGGGCGGTCGGGGGCGGCGGTCAGGTGGCGATGTAGTCGGCCAGGTGCCGGCCGGTGAGGGTGGAGCGGTCGGCGACCAGGTCGGCGGGGGTGCCCTGGAACACGATCCGGCCGCCGTCGTGGCCGGCGCCGGGACCGAGGTCGACGATCCAGTCGGCGTGCGCCATGACGGCCTGGTGGTGCTCGATGACGATGACCGACTTGCCGGAGTCGACGAGCCGGTCGAGCAGGCCGAGGAGCTGCTCGACATCGGCGAGGTGCAGGCCCGTGGTGGGCTCGTCCAGGACGTACACGCCGCCCTTGCCGCCCATCTGGGTGGCCAGCTTGAGGCGCTGCCGCTCGCCGCCGGACAGGGTGGTGAGCGGCTGGCCGAGCCGCAGGTAGCCGAGCCCGACGTCGGCCATCCGCCGCAGGATGGTGTGGGCCGCCGGGATCCGGGCCTCGCCGGAGCCGAAGAACTCCTCGGCCTGCTCGACCGGCATCGCCAGGACCTCGCTGATGTCGCGGCCGCCGAAGTGGTGCTCCAGCACCGCCGCCTGGAACCGCTTGCCGTCGCATTCCTCGCAGGTGGTGGCGACGCCCGCCATCATCGCCAGGTCCATGTAGACGACGCCGGCGCCCTTGCAGTTGGGGCAGGCGCCCTCGGAGTTGGCGCTGAACAGGGCGGGCTTGACGCCGTTGGCCTTGGCGAACGCCTTGCGGACCGGGTCGAGCAGCCCGGTGTAGGTGGCGGGGTTGCTGCGGCGCGACCCCTTGATGGCGGTCTGGTCGACCGACACGACCTCGTCCCGTCCGGTGACCGACCCGCCGATCAGCGAGCTCTTGCCGGACCCGGCGACGCCGGTGACGACGACGAGCACACCGAGGGGGATGTCGACGTCGACGTCCTGCAGGTTGTGGGTGCTCGCGCCGCGCACTCGCAGGGCCCCGGACGGCGCCCGCACCGACGGTTTGAGGGAGGCGCGGTCGTCCAGGTGCCGCCCGGTGAGGGTGTCGCTGGCGCGCAGTCCCTCGACGGTCCCCTCGAACACCACCTCGCCGCCGCCGGTGCCGGCGAGCGGGCCGAGGTCGACGACGTGGTCGGCGATCGCGATCGCCTCCGGCTTGTGCTCGACGACCAGGACGGTGTTGCCCTTGTCGCGCAGCTGCAGCAGCATGCCGTTCATCCGCTGGATGTCGTGGGGGTGCAGCCCGATCGTCGGCTCGTCGAAGACGTAGGTGACGTCGGTGAGGGAGGACCCGAGGTGGCGGATCATCTTGGTGCGCTGCGCCTCGCCGCCCGACAGGGTGCCCGACGGGCGCTCCAGGCTGAGGTAGCCGAGCCCGATCTCCACGAACGAGTCGAGGGTGTGCTGCAGCGTGGTCAGCAGCGGCGCCACCGACGGCTCGTCCAGCCCCCGCACCCAGTCGGCCAGGTCGCTGATCTGCATCGCGCAGGCGTCGGCGATGCTGATCCCCTTGATCTTGGCGGAGCGGGCCGCCTCGGTGAGCCGGGTGCCGCCGCAGTCGGGGCAGGTGGTGAAGGTGATCGCCCGGTCCACGAACGCGCGGATGTGCGGCTGCATCGCCTCCCGGTCCTTGGCCAGGAACGACTTGTGGATCCGCGGGATCAGGCCCTCGTAGGTGACGTTGATGCCCTCGACCTTGATCTTCGTCGCTTCCTTGTGGAGCAGGTCGTGCAGCTCGGTGCCGGAGTACTCGCGGATCGGCTTGTCGGGGTCCAGGAAGCCCGAGCCCATGAAGATGCGGCCGTACCAGCCGTCCATGCTGTAGCCGGGGATGGTCAGGGCGCCCTCGCGCAGCGACTTGGCGTCGTCGTAGAGCGCGGTCAGGTCGAAGTCGGTGACCGAGCCGCGGCCCTCGCAGCGCGGGCACATGCCGCCGGTGATGCTGAAGGCGCGCTTCTCCTTGACCGTCTTGCCGCCGCGCTCGATGGTGACCGCGCCGGCCCCGCTGATCGAGGCGACGTTGAAGGAGAACGCCTTGGCCGGGCCGACGTAGGGCCTGCCGAGCCGGCTGAACAGGATCCGCAGCATCGCGTTGGCGTCGGTGGCGGTGCCGACGGTGGAGCGGGGGTCGGCGCCCATCCGCTGCTGGTCGACGATGATCGCGGTGGTCAGCCCCTCCAGGACGTCGACCTCGGGCCGCGCGAGCGTCGGCATGAAGCCCTGGACGAAGGTGCTGTAGGTCTCGTTGATCAGCCGCTGCGACTCGGCGGCGATCGTGTTGAACACCAGCGAGCTCTTGCCCGAGCCGGAGACTCCGGTGAACACCGTCAGCCGGCGTTTCGGGATCTCGATGCTGACGTCCTTGAGGTTGTTCTCGCGCGCCCCGTGCACGCGGATCAGGTCGTGGCTGTCGGCGGCGTGCAGCGCGGCCGGTTGCGCGCCGGTCCCCGTGGCCATGCTCATCGTTTCTCCATCTGTGTCGTGTCTGCGTCGACGTCGCCCGGCTCGATCCAACCAGCTCCGGGCCACCCCTTCGGCCCTGGATGCCCGGTATGCCCGTCCGGGCGCGGGCCGGACGCGGCGGTCGCCCCGTGCCGCCGGACGTCCCCGATGTCCCGGACGCCGCGCCGCGCCCGGTATCAGGACGCGGGGCGGGCGGCCATGGCGATCACGCTAGCCGCAGCGGGCCGGCGGTCGCTTCTCGATTCCTGACCGGTCTGGTCACCTGCTTGGCGATGCACGACGGGACGCCCGACGCGCCCCCGACGTCGGACGCCGCATCAGATGCCGCATCGGCCGCGGCGGCGGCGCGGCGGTAGGCGCCGGGCGGCATGCCGACGAGCTCGGTGAAGCGGGTGCCGAACGTGCCCGGGGAGGCGCATCCGACGGCGTGGCAGACCTCGGTGACGGTGAGGTCGCCGCGGCGCAGCAGCGCCATGGCCCGCTCGATGCGCCGGGTCATCAGGTAGCCGTAGGGGGATTCGCCGTAGGCGCGGCGGAACTGGCGGCTGAGGTGCCCGGCGGACATGTGCGCGCCGCGGGCGAGCGCCTCCACGTCCAGCGGCCGGGCGTACTCGCGGTCGATCCGGTCGCGGACGCGGCGCAGCCGCGCCAGGTCGCGCAGGTGGCCGGCCCCGTCCGATCTGCTGCTCACCCTATGAATCGTGCCATACCGCCGCGCCGGCCCGGGGCCGCGCCGCCGGGCACGCCATGAACCCGGACGTTGATAATCTCAACATTGAGATGATCCGGGAGGTGCGATGGCGGACGCGGTGGATGCGGTCCTGGCGCAGTGGGGGCGGGAGCGTCCCGACGTGGACGTGTCCCCGATGGGCGTCATCGGGCGGATATCCCGGGCGGAGCTGCTGCTGGCCCGGGAGCTGAAGGCCTTCTTCGCCGAGCGGGGGCTGGAGAGCTGGGAGTTCGACGTCCTGGCGACGCTGCGCCGCCACGGCGCCCCCTACGAGCTGACGGCGGGGGCGCTGCTGCGCGCCGCGATGGTGACCTCGGGCGCGATCACCAACCGGATCGACCGGTTGGAGGCCAAGGGGCTGGTCGAGCGGGTCCGCGACACCGGCGACCGCCGGTCGGTGCGGGTCCGGCTGACGCCGCGCGGCCTGCGGACGGTGGACGACCTTGTCGGCCTGCACGCCGCCAACGAGGACCGGCTGCTGGCCGCGCTGGACCCGGCGGCCCGCGAGCGGCTGGCCGGGGCACTGCGCACACTGCTGGAGTCGCTCGGCGACACCACCCTGGACTGATCGCCGGACCACCCCTGGACCGGCGCCCTCCACCCGCCGACCCGGGCGGCTCCTACAGCGGCGGCCGCCCCGTTCGGCAACGTCCCCGGCATGATGTCCAACCCACCACCTGGAGATGGCGGTCGAGGCCCGGCCCCCGGTGTGTGAAACCGGTCTCCTCCCCTCGCGGCACGTCACATCCCGGGAGGCCCGCGACGTCCTGTGGGCATGGGAGTTTTCGTTGGACGGGCACGCGACACGACCTGCCGCGCCCTCCTGTACGCCCCGCACGACGCGTTCCGCCGGGACCTGGACCGGCTCGCGGCGGCGGTGGCGGCGGGCAAGGGCGGCGCCGCGCACGTGCGCGCGGGCTGGGACAACCTCAAGGACCAGCTGCGCATGCACCACGACCTGGAGGACCGGCTGCTGTGGCCGCGGGTGGAGCGCGCGGTGGCGGGCCGCCCGGTGGAGCTGGCCGTGCTGGCGGAGATGCGCGCCGAGCACGCCCGGGTCGCGCCGCCGTCGGCCCGCGTCGACGCGGCGCTGGCGGCCGGGGCCGGCGGCGAGGCCGTGGCGGCGGTGGCGGCGCTGCGGGACGTGCTGGAGGCGCACCTGCGGCACGAGGAGGCGACGGCGCTGCCGCTGGCCGAGTCGGTGCTGGAGGCGGCGCGGTGGCAGGAGCTGGCCGCCGAGGCCGAGCGCCGCTGCGGGGCCGGCGCGCCGCTGTTCGTCCCGTGGGTCGTGGACGGGATCGCGCCGGTGGCGCGCAGCCGGTTCCTGACGTCGCTGCCCGGCCCGGTCCGCGAGCGCAACCGGGTGATGTGGGAGCCCCGCTACCGCAAGCGCCGCCTGTGGAGCACCTGACGCGGGGCACCTGACGCGGGGCACCTGACGCGGGGCACCTGACGCGGGGCACCTGACGCGGGGCACCTGACGCGGGGCACCTGACGTGAAGGCACCTGGCCTGGCCTGGAGCGTCTGGCGTGGAGCGTCTGGCGTGGAGCGCCTTGACGCGGGCCGCCTTGACGCGGGGCGCCCGACCCGGGCGCTGACCCGGGGCACCTGAGACGTGCGCCGGCGGCGGGCGTCGATGGCGGGCGTCGGCGGTCGGGGGTGAGTTAGAAGCGGGTGGTGAGCAGGGCCAGGACGGCGACGCCGGCGGTGAGCCAGGCCGCGTAGTCGCCGACGTGCCCCGAGTGCAGCGCGTGCAGCCGCGCCGTGACGGCGTCCGCGGCGCGCCCCAGGGCCCGGGCGCCGCCGGTCCGCACCGCCGCGCGGAGGCGGGCGGCGGCGGGGCGCCGGACGCCCGAGGCGGCGATCGCCGCGGCCAGCAGCAGCGTGCCGGCGGACCCGGCGAAGCCGGGCAGGGTCCACGGGTCGGCGGGCGGCGCGTGCGGGTGCGCGACGGCGCCGTCCAGGACGAGCCCGGCGTAGGCGCCCCGGTCGGCGAACATGTGCGCGGCGGCGGCGACCGGGCCGCCGGGCATCAGCCCGGCCACCGCCCCGGCCGCGAGCAGCGCCACCCCCGGCAGCACCATCGTCCACGGGACCGACCGCAGCCCGCCGGGCGTTTCGGGGTCCTCGTGGCCGCCGTCCCCGGCCGAGCCCGAGCCCTGCTCGGTGGGGGTGCCGCGCCACACGGTGAGCCACACCCGCAGGACCGCGCCCGCGGTGAGCGCGGACGCGGCGGCCGACAGCGGCGTGTACCACCACCAGCCCAGTTCCAGGACGGCGTGCTCGGTGACCGCGTGCCCGGCGAACAGCCCCGACGGCGGCAGCCCGGCCAGGCACAGCGCCCCCGCCAGGAACGTGGCGCCGGTGACGGGCATACCGCGGCCGCGTCCGCGCAGCTCGCGGGCGTCGACGGTCTCGTGCCGGTTCAGCAGCGCCCCGGCGGCCAGGAACAGCGCCCCCTTCACCCCGGCGTGCCCAGCCAGGTAGTAGGCGGTGCCGCCGAGCGCGCCGGGCGTGCCGGCGGCGACGCCGACCAGCATCAACCCGACATGGCTGACGGTGGAGTAGGCCAGCAGCCGCTTGATGTGGTGCTGCAGCACGCACATCACGGCGCCGAGCAGCGCGGCGGCGGCGCCCAGGACGGCGATGGCGCGCAGCGGGACCAGCCCGGCGAACACCGCCCAGTACGTCCGCGCCACCCCGTACACGCCGAGCTCGACCATGATGCCGGAGAACAGCACGCACACGGGGGTGGGCGCGACGGCGTGGGCGTCGGCGAGCCAGAAGTGGAAGGGGACGGCGGCGGCCTTGACCAGGTAGCCGGTGCAGACCAGCACGAACGCGGCGGTGACGAGCGCGTCCCCGGACCCGTCCCCGGCGGGGGTGCCGGCGCCGGTGAGGTGGCGTCCGATGGCGGCCAGGCCGAGCTGCCCGGTGCGCCCGTACAGCAGCGCGATCCCGGCGAGGGACAGGTACGCGCCGATCGACTGGACGATCCCGAAGTTCAAGGCGCCGTGGACGGTCGCGGGCTCCTCGGACCGGTATCCGGTCAGCGCGAACGCCACCACGCTCATCAGCTCGAAGAACACGAACGCGTCGAACAGGTCCCCGGCGTACACGAACGCGCACATCGACGCCAGGAACAGCAGGACCAGCGCGTGGAAGATCGCCTGGATCTCGGTGAAGTACCGCCAGGAGAACGCCAGCGCGGCGAGGGTGAGGGCTGCGGTGACGCAGGCGAGCCCGGCGGCGAGGGGGTCGGCCGCCAGCGGGATACCGACGCCGGTGCCGGGGCCCCAGCCGCCGAGCCAGGCGACCTGCGGGTCGTGGCCGGAGCGGGCGAGGGTGCGGGCGGTGAGGGCGGTGACGGCGGCGGCGGTGAGCAGCGCGGCGGTGTCCACGGCCGGCCGCGGCAGCCACCGCCCGGCGGCGGCCAGCAGCGCCGCGACCAGGACCGGCAGCGCGATCGTGGCCTGCAGGATCACGATTCGAGGGAGCGCAGCGCGCCGGGGTCCAGGGTGCCGCGCCGCCTGGCGACCTGCACGGCCAGGGCGAGCAGCAGCGCGGTGACGGTGGCGCCGACGACGATGTCGGTGAGGGCCATGGCCTGGACGACGGGGTCGGTGACGGGCGGCCCGGCGGGCGGCGGCGGCCGGTCGGAGAACACCGGCGCGGTCGCCCCGTAGCGGTGGCCGATGGCCAGCAGCAGCACGTAGGTGCCGGACTGGGTGACCGACAGGCACACCACGGCGTGGATCAGGTCGCGGCTGGTGACGATCCCGTAGAGGCCCGCGAGCATGATCCAGCCGGCGGTCAGGTAGGGCAGCACGCTCACGGGGACCCCCCGGCGCGGCCCTCTCGACGGCCGGTTCCGCCGCCGGTCTCGTCGCCGGTTCCGGGGCCGGTCTCGCGGAGGAGGAGGGCCTGGTCGAAGAACTTGCCGATGAGCAGGACCAGGGCGCAGCCGACCTCCACGCCGACGGCGGCGTTGAGCGCGGGGACGCGGCCGGTCGCGGCCTGCCCGGCGGCGCCCAGCGCCGGCAGCACGAACGCGGCGGCCGCGGCGGCCTCGGCGGACTCCACCAGCGGAAGGGGCCGCAGCCGCTGCAGCGCCGGGTAGTCCCCGGCCAGGTAGAGCAGGTGGACGGCGGTGCCAAGGACGACGCCGCCCTGGAAGCCGCCGCCGGGGGACTGGTGGCCGTGCGCGACGATGTAGACGCCGACGAGCAGGGTCGGCGGCAGCAGCAGGTGCCCGGCGATCCGCAGCGCGTCCGGCACCTCGGCGGGCCCGTGCCGGTGCGCGCCGCCGGCGTCCTCCCGCTCGCCGTCCACGGCGCGCAGCAGCACCACGGCGCCGAGCGCGGCCGACAGTAGGATCAGCTCCTCGCCGAGGGTGTCGAAGGCGCGCTGGTCGAAGGTGACCGACGCGACGGCGTTGGGGGTGCCCTGCTGGACGGCGTGCCGCACGGCCCGGTCGGCGTAGGGGTGCCCGCCGCCGCCGAAACCGGGCAGGCCGAGGACCCCGGCGGTGAACAGCGCGGCGGTCCCGGCGGCGCCGGCGGCGAACAGCAGGAGGCGGGGCGACGGCCTCACCGGCGCGCCTCCCCGGGGCCGGGGCGGCGCTCGCCCTCGTCTCCGCCGCCCCCGCCGCCGGCCCGGCCGCCGCCGTCGCGGTGGCGGCGGGTGGCGTGCAGGGCC
>NZ_JBEYTW010000165.1:0-9713 GCF_040643275.1 Spirillospora sp. NPDC047418 | reverse complement strand
GGCGTGTTGTTGTTATCCGGCGGCTCATAACAACAACACGCCGCAGGTCAACGGAGCGGGGTGTATTCGAACCAGGCGAAGTCGGCGTGGTTGGTGCTCGCCCGGCCGCCGGACGTCGCGTACAGGCCGATGTAGGTGCCGGTGAAGCCGCCCGCTACCTGGCTGGTGAGGATGTCGCCGTCCACGGGATCGCCGAGCGGCCTCCAGACGCCCGGCTCCACGCTGCAGGTCGCCTGGTACCAGCGGCCGTGCGCCTCGAAGCCGAGCCCGACCGGCCCGGGAGCGGCCGGTCCCCTCGCCAGGACCGTCTCGATGCCCTGCTCGCGCTTGACGAGGCGCAGCCCCATGCCCGTCGACACGAGCAGGACGTGGAAGTCGCCGTTCTGGACGAGCGCGAGCCCCGCCGACTCCTCGTCGGCGGGAGTGAAGTCCAGCGCGGTGAAGGCGGCGAAGTCGTGGTGCTGCTGGCGCCGCCCGACGAACGACGGGTTGGCGGCGTCGGCGAGGCTCTCCGGGCGGACGCGCAGCCGCAGATGCCCGGGACGCTCGGCCAGGCTCCACCACCGTTCCCGCGGTGTCCGCGGCATGTTCCAGGCCGGGTCCAGCTCGGGTCCGGCGAACTGGTCGCACACCGGGACCGCCGGCCACGGGTGCGGCGGGAGCGCGGGCGCCGGATGGCCCGCCTCCAGCCGCCCGCCGGTGACCGGCCACCCGTCCTCCCAGACGACCGGGGCCAGGAACGTCTCCCGGCCGAGGGCGCACCGGTCGCCGTGGTGCGGGCGCATCGCGAGCAGCACCATCCACCACTCGCCGCCCGGTGTGTCCACCAGGTCGGCGTGCCCGGCGCCGACGATCGGATGGCCGGCGCCGAGGTTGCGGTTGGTCAGGATCGGGTTGCGCGGATTCCCCTCGTACGGGCCGGTCACCGCGTCGGCGCGCGCGACCATCACGGCGTGGTCCATGGCCGTGCCGCCCTCGGCCGTGAGCAGGAAGTACCGCCCGCCGGCCTTGTAGAGGTGCGAGCCCTCCGACCAGATCGCGCCCTTGAGCGCCCCGTCCCAGATCACGTGCTCGTCGCCGGTCAGCGCGAGCGCCGCCGGGTCGAACTCGCGCAGCCAGATCTCGGTGTGCCCCTCGTACCTGCCGGTCGGCCGGGTGCCGGTGCACCAGGCGCGGCCGTCGTCGTCGAAGAACAGGGACGGGTCGATGCCCTCGCCGTCCAGCCGGTGCGCGTCCGACCACGGGCCGGCCGGATCGGACGCCGTCAGCACGAAGTGGCCCGACCACTCCGCGCCGTCGACGAGCGTGCAGACGAGGTAGAAGGTGCCGTCGTGGTGGCGGAGCGTCGGCGCGTACAGGCCGCCCGACGCCGGGACGCCGTCCAGGGGGAGCTGGTCCGGCCGGTCGAGCGCGTGCCCGATCGGCCGCCAGTGCACCAGGTCGCGGCTGTGGAACACCGGCAGGCCGGGGAACCATTCGAAGGTCGACGTCACCAGGTAGAAGTCGTCGCCGGTGCGGCAGATCGACGGATCGGGGTGGAAGCCCGGCAGCACGGGGTTGCCGAACCGGGCGTCGCCGGGCGGCGTCAAAGCGGCGTCACCTCCACGGGCACGGTGAGGACGCGGTCCGTGCCGAGGTCCCGGACGGGGCCCTCCAGCGTGAAGGAGCCCTCCAGCGGCAGGTCGGCGCTCGACCGCCCGACCGCGACCTCCACCACGCCGGGCTCGACGATGCGGCGCAGGTCCGGCCCGGTGAAGGAGGTCCGGTCGGCGTGCACCTCGAACGCCACGCGGGCCGCCGCGCCGGGCTCCAGCCGGACCCGGGCCCACCCGGCGAGCCAGCGCACCGGCCGTACCACGGACGCGACCGGGTCCGACAGGTACAGCTGGGCGACCTCGGTCCCCGCCCGGTCGCCGGTGTTGCGGACGACCGCGCTGACCGTGACGGTCCCGTCGGTGGCGGCGCGCTCGCCCACCGCGAGGTCCGCGTACTCGAACGTCGTCCAGGTGAGGCCGTGGCCGAACGGGTACAGCGGGACGGGGTCGACCGTGCTCCAGTCGTGCCCGCCGTCCATCGGCGACCGCAGGTAGGTGACGGGCGAGCCGGACGCGCGGCGCGGCACACTGATCGGCATCCGCCCGGACGGGTCGACCCGTCCGGCGAGGACGCCCGCGACCGCGCGTCCGCCCTCCTCCCCGGGGAAGAACGCCTGCACCACGGCGGCGGCCCGGTCGGCGACGCCCTCGATCGCGTACGGCCGGCCGCTGAGCATCACGATGACGGTGGGCGTGCCGGTGTCCAGGACGGCGTGGGCCAGCTCCGCCTGCCGCCCCGGCAGCGCGAGCGTCTCGGCGTCGCAGCCCTCGCCGGAGGTGCCGCGGCCGAACAGCCCGGCCCGGTCGCCGAGCACGAGCACGCACACCTGCGCGTCCCGCGCCGCGGCGGCGGCGGCCTCGATGTCGGCGTCGTCGGCGACGAGCACGTCCTTGGAGCCCGCCACCCGGACGCCGGGCAGCTCGCCGCGCAGCGCGTCGGCCACGGCGGGGATGTCCAGGCCGAGCGGCAGCTCCGGGTGCTGGCGGCCGACATGGCTCGGGAACGTGTAGCAGCCCATCATCGCGAACGGGTCCTCGGCGAGCGGCCCCGTCACCACGACGCCGTCGCCGGAGCGCAGCGGCAGCACGCCGTCGTTGGCCAGCAGCACGACCGACTCCTCGGCGAGCCGCCGCGCGAGCGCGCGGTGCTCGGGCGGGTCGAAGTCCAGCGCCGCGCCGTCCCCGCCGGCGTCCTCCGGCCGGGGCGCGCCGTCCAGGAGGCCGAGTTCGGCCTTCATCGCCAGCACCCGGCCGGCGGCCCGGTCCAGCAGTTCCTCCGGCACGGCGCCCGACCGGACCAGCTCCAGCAGCGGCTCGCCGTAGCAGCGGACGGTCGGCAGCTCCACGTCGATCCCGGCGCGCAGCGCGAGGGCGCCCGCCTCGCCGCGCGACCCGGCCACCCGGTGCCGGGTCTCCAGGAACGAGATGCCGAAGTAGTCGGCGACGACGAGGCCGGTGAAGCCCAGCTCGTCGCGCAGCAGCCCGGTCAGCAGCCGCTCGTCGCCGGCGGCGGGCATGCCGTCCACGTCGGTGTAGGAGTGCATGACCGAGCGGGCGCCGCCGTCGCGCAGCGCCATGACGAACGGTTCGAGGACGACGTCGGCGAACTCGCGCGGCCCGATCGGGGCCGGCGCCATGTTCCGGGCCGCCCGGGAGGCCGAGTAGCCGGCGAAGTGCTTCAGCGTCGTGACGATGCCGGACCGTTCCATGGCCCTCACGTAGGCCGTGCCGAGGACCCCGACGAGATACGGGTCCTCGCCGATGCACTCCTCCGTCCGGCCCCAGCGGGCGTCGCGGACGACGTCCAGCACCGGTGCGAGGCCCTGGTGGACGCCGGCCGCCCGCAGCGTGGACCCGATCGCGGCGGCCATCTCGCCCACCAGGCCGGCGTCGAAGCTGGCGCCCCACGCGGGCGGGCTGGGGAACACGGTGGCGCCCCACGTCATGAAGCCGTTCAGGCACTCCTCGTGCGCGATCGCCGGGATGCCGAAGCGGTTGCCGGCGGCGACGATGCCCTGCAGCTCGCGGAGCCGGGCGGCGCCCTCGGCGGCCGGGACGGGAGAGGTCCCGAACACGCGGGTGAGCTGCCCGAGGCCCCGTTCGACGAGCTCGTCCAGGGACGTCTCGCCCAGGTCGTCCTCCATCGGGGCCACGGGCTCGCCCGGTCCGGCGGGTATCGCCCAGAACCCGGCGAGCTGCCCCGCCTTCTCCTCCGGCGTCATCCGGGCCAGCAGGTCGGCGACCCGCTCGGCGACCGGCGACCCGGGGTCCTGCCAGGGCTCGCGGGTCGCGCTCGCGGCCGGGGCGGCTTCGGTCATCGTTCCTCCGAGGGGGGCGGCGGGGCGGTGGAGGCGCGGACACGCAGGTCGGTGGCCAGCTCCACGCGCGGGGTCAGCGGGGGGCGGCCGTCCAGCAGCTGGAGCAGCGTGCGGGCCGCGACGCGGCCCATCTCCTCCAGCGGCTGCCGGACGGTGGTGAGCGGCGGCGAGAGCCACTCGCAGGTGGGCAGGTCGTCGAAGCCGACGACGCTCAGGTCCTCGGGGATGCGCAGGCCGGCGAGCCGGGCCGCCTGGTAGGCGCCCATGGCCTGCTCGTCGCTGCCCGCGAAGATCGCGGTCGGCGGCTCGGGCAGCTCCAGCAGCTCGCGGCTGCGGGCGAAGCCGCCCTGGTGGTGGAAGTCGCCGTACCGGACGAGGTCCTTGTCCACCTCGATCCCGGCGCGCTCCAGCGCCGTCCGGTAGCCGTCCAGGCGGGCCTGGGTGCAGAGCATGTCGGCCGGGCCGCCGATCATAGCGATGCGGCGGTGGCCCAGCCCGATCAGGTGCTCGGTGGCGGCGAGGCCGCCGGCCCAGTTGGTCGCGCCGACGCTGGCGATGTCGGTGTCCGGCAGGTTCACCGGATCGACCAGCACCAGCGCGACACCGGCCCGCTCCAGCTGCTCGCGCTGGCGGCGGGTCATCCGGGACGTCACCAGGATGACCCCGTCGCTGTGGTGCAGCGCGGGCAGGTTCTGCCAGCTCGGCGGCCGGGCGTCGTCCTCGCGCACCAGCGAGACGACGACGCCGGTGCCGTGCTCGGCGCACTCGCCCTCCACGCCGCGCATGATCTCGACCGCCCACGGGCTGTCGAGGCCGGCCAGGACCAGGTCGATCAGGCCGGACCTGCGGGCCCGGCGGGAGCCGCCCGGACCCGGGTAGTTGTGGGCGCGCAGCAGCTCCTCCACCCGCTCGCGGGTCGCGGCCGCCACGTCGGTCCGGCCGTTCAGGACCTTGGACACGGTCGCGGGGGAGACCCCCGCCTTCGACGCGATCAGCGCCAGGGTCGGCCGGGACGGCGGGTCCGGCATCCCTTCGGTGGTGCGCACGGGCACGCTTCACTCCTCCCCGAGGAAACGATTGCGAACAGTATCGCAATGTTTCGCTCGCTCCTACCCCCCGTGTCGGACTTCTCAACATTTCATTTAGGTCAACAGTGCCCGAAGTCTTGACCGTGGCGTGGCCTTTTCTTAGAGTTCCACGGCAACGGCAAGCTCGAAGACTTTCGAAAAATTTCGAAGCGGACGACTTCCGCGCCGTCCGTCCCCCCAGTCACTTCCAGGCCAGGCCCACCCCCGATCCAGGAGGCCATCATGGGCATTCCGCACCTGTCGCGCCGTTCGTTCCTGACCGCAGTCTCCGCAGGCGCCGTGGTGGTCACCGCCGCACCCCTCCTCGCCGCGTGCGGCGACGGCGACTCCGCAGGCGGCAAGGTCACCGTCGAGTGGATGGACATCGCGACCACCGAGCCGTCCAAGACGCTCTATCCGCAGATCGCCAAGGCGTACGAGGCCGCGCATCCGGACGTCAAGATCAAGCTCACCAACCTCGAGAACGAGGCGTTCAAGTCGAAGATGACGGCGCTCACCGCCTCCGGCAAGCTGCCGGACATCTTCGTGACGTGGGGCGGGGGCGTGCTCAAGCAGCAGATCGACGCCGGCCTGGTCAAGGACGTCACCTCCGACGGCTCGGCCATCCTGAACACGATGACGCCGGTGTCGCAGAAGCCGTACCAGTTCGACGGCAAGACCTACGCCATCCCGTACGACATGGGCGGCGTGGGCTTCTGGTACAACAAGGCGCTGTTCGAGAAGGCCGGCGTCAAGGACACCCCGAAGACCTGGACGGAGTACCTGGACGCCGTCCGCAAGCTCAAGACCGCGGGGATCACGCCCATCGCGATCGCCGGCAAGGACAAGTGGCCCGAGATGTACTACTGGGCCTACCTCGCCATGCGCATCGGCGGGCTGTCCGCGCTCCAGCAGGCCCAGCAGAACAACGACTTCAGCGGCGCCGCCTTCGTCTCCGCCGGGGACAAGCTCAAGGAGCTCGTCGACCTGCAGCCCTTCCAGAAGGGCTTCCAGAACGCCGGGTACGACGCGCCCGGCGGGCAGGCCGCGACCATGGGCGGCGGCAAGGCCGCCATGGAGCTGATGGGGCAGTGGGCGCCCGCGGTGGAGAAGGACGCCTCCGGCAAGGACCTCGGCGACGACCTCGGCTGGTTCCCCTTCCCGACCGTGGAGGGCGGCCAGGGCACCGCCACCGAGGTGTTCGGCGGCGGCAACGGGCACGCGCTCAGCAAGGACGCCCCCAAGGAGGCCATCGACTTCCTGGCCTTCCTCATGAACAACGAGAACGAGCGCAAGCTCGTCTCCTCGGGTGCGTTCATGCCGGTCGTCAAGGGCGCCGAGAGCGAGCTCGACAAGAACCGCAAGCTGGTCGCCGACGCGCTGAACAGCTCCACCGGGTTCCAGCTCTACCTCGACCAGGCGTTCCCGCCCGCCGTCGGGCAGGAGGTCAATGACAGCGTCTCGGCGCTGATCGGCGGCAAGAAGACGCCCCAGCAGGTCACCGAGTCGGTCACCAAGGCGGCAAAGAGCCAATGACACTGTCCGCCACGACCGAGAATCGGCCGCGGCACGCCTCGCGGGCCCCGCGCAAGCGGGGCCCCGAGGCGTCGGCGTGGGCGCGGGTGCGCGGCTGGGCGTCCACCACCTGGTTTTTGCTGCCGGCCCTGCTGCTGTTCTTCTTCTTCGTCCTGATCCCGATCTTCGTCGCGTTCTACACGAGCTTCTTCCACTGGGGCGGCTTCGGGCGGCCCGACGACTTCACCGGCCTCGGCAACTACCGCAAGCTCGCCGACGACCCGGTCTTCCGCGGCGACCTGTGGCGCGGCCTGCTGCTGGTCGTGTTCTCCATCGCCGTCCAGCTGCCGATCGCGCTCGGCACCGCCGTGCTGCTGAACCAGAAGATGCGCGGCCGCGCGGTGTACCGGGCGATCTTCTTCGCGCCCTACATCCTGTCCGAGGTCATCGCCGGCGTCCTGTTCGGCATCATCTTCCTGCCGGGCGACGGGCTCGCCGACAAGCTCGTCGGCGACCTGCCGCTGCTCGGCGACCTCGCCGGCCGGTGGTTCGCCGACCCCGACACCGCGCTGCCGACCCTGTTCGCCGTCATGACGTGGAAGTACTTCGGGTTCCACATGATGATCTACCTCGCCGGGCTGCAGGGCATCCCGTCGGAGGTGCTGGAGGCCGCCTCGATCGACGGGGCGGGCCCGTGGCGGCGGTTCCGCAGCGTCACGCTGCCGCTGCTCGCCCCGACCCTGCGGATCAGCGTGTTCCTGTCCGTCATCGGCTCGATCCAGCTCTTCGACCTCGTGTGGGTCACCACGACGGGCGGGCCGACGCACTCCACCGAGACGATGGCCGTCACCATGTTCCAGTTCGGCTTCAAGCGCTACCAGATGGGCTACGCCAGCGCGATCAGCGTGGCCATGTTCGTGATCAGCATGATCTTCTCCCTGATCTACCAGCGCTACGCGCTCCGCCGCGACCTGCAGGGCGCGGTCACCTCCGCGGGAGGCCGCCGATGAGAGCGACCCTCGCGCGGAGCATGTCCCGGCACGCCATGGTCTGGCTGCTCGGCTCCTTCATCGTCGTCCCGCTGCTGTACGCGGTGATCTCCGGGTTCAAGACCACCGGCGACCTCACCGCCGACCCGTTCGGGCTGCCGGACCACTGGCAGGTCTCGAACTACACCGGCATCCTGTCGTCGGGCGACTTCTGGCGGCAGATCGGCAACAGCGTGATGATCGCGATCGCCACGACGCTGATCACCGTCGCGGTGGCGGCGATGGCGGCGTTCGCGTTCGCCCGCTACGCCTTCCGGGGCCGGGAGTTCTTCTTCACGCTGTTCGCGATGGGGCTGATGTTCCCGCCCGCGGTGGCCGTGCTCCCGCTGTTCGTCCTGCTGCGCTCGTTCGGGCTGCTGGACAACCCGCTCGGCATCGTCCTGCCGCAGGCCGCGTTCGCGCTGCCCGTCACGATCATCATCCTGCGGTCGTTCTTCCGGACGATCCCCGCGGAGCTGGAGGAGGCCGCCATCATGGACGGCTGCAGCCGGTTCGGGTTCTTCTGGCGCATCCTGCTGCCGATGGCGCGGCCCGCCCTCGGCACCGTGTCGGTCCTCGCCATCGTGACGAGCTGGAACAACTTCTTCCTGCCGCTGCTGGTGCTGGCCGACCCGAAATGGCAGACGATCCCCGTCGGCATCCAGCAGTTCCAGGGGCAGTACTCGACGAACTACGCGCTCGTCATCGCCTACATCGTGCTGGCGATGGTCCCGGCGCTGGCGTTCTACGCCGTCGCCGAGCGCCAGCTGATCGGAGGGCTCACCGCCGGCGCCACGAAGGGCTGAGCGAACAGACGGGCCAGGGCCGAGCGCCCGCCGCGGGACGGCCCGGACGACCGCGTCCGGGCCGTATGGTCCTGTCCTCCCCGGCCCCGGATGAAAGGCTGAAAGGACCGTTCCGGGGTCCGGTGGTCCGGAGTTAGCTTCCGGTTGGACAGGACTCTCCTCACCCCGTGGACGGGAGGACGATGGGAAAGCGACGACGAAGGGCCCTCGTTGCGGGGGCGGTGCTCGGCCCCGCCATGCTGGCCGGCGCCCTGCTGACGGCGGTGCCGGCGTCCGCGCACGGCGCGATGATGATGCCGGGCAGCCGCACGTACCTGTGCTGGAAGGACGCGCTGACCGCCAGCGGGCAGCTCGTCCCGCACAACCCGGCCTGCGCGGCGGCGATCGCGGAGAGCGGCACGACGTCGCTCTACAACTGGTTCGCCGTGCTCCGCTCCGACGGCGCCGGCCGCACCAGCGGCTTCATCCCCGACGGGCAGCTGTGCAGCGGCGGCGCGGTCGTGTACGACTTCAGCGGCTACGACCTGGCCCGCGACGACTGGCCGGTCACGCACCTGACCTCCGGCGCGAACGTCGAGTTCAGGTTCAACAAGTGGGCCGCGCACCCGGGGACGTTCCGCACCTACATCACCAAGGACACCTGGAGCCCGACCCGCCCGCTCAGCTGGGACGACCTGGAGAGCGAGCCGTTCTACAGCGCCACCGACCCGCCCAGCGTCGGGTCGCCCGGCAACGAGGACGCCTACTACCACTGGAACGCCGCGCTCCCGTCCGGCAAGAGCGGCCGCCACATCATCTACACCGTGTGGCAGCGCTCGGACAGCAACGAGACGTTCTACGGCTGCTCCGACGTCGTGTTCGACGGCGGCAACGGCGAGGTGACGGGCGTCGGCGAGGGCGACGGGGACCCGACCGACCCGCCCACCGATCCGACCGACCCGCCCGGCACGCCCGGCATGGTGTGCACCGCCGAGTACCACTCCGTCAACAGCTGGGGCGGCGGCTACCAGGGCGAGGTCGAGGTCACCAACACCGGCACGCTGCCGCTCAACGGCTGGATGGCCCACTTCACCTTCGCCAACGGCGAGACGGTCGGCAGCCTGTGGAACGGCACCTACACGCAGTCCGGCCCGGACGTCACGGTCAAGAACGCGGCCTGGAACGGCTCGCTCGCCGTCGGCGCCTCGGCCACGTTCGGCTTCACCGCGAACGCCCCCAGCGGGGCGACGACCCTGGAACCGCACTGCATGACCTCCTGACAGCAACGGCTCCCAACAAGAACACGGCCCGCGGCGTCCGACAGGGAACGCCGCGGGCCGCTCCCATTCCCGTTGACCTGCGGCGTGTTGTTGTTATGTGCCGCCCGATTACAACAACACCCCGC
>NZ_JBEYTW010000164.1:0-10127 GCF_040643275.1 Spirillospora sp. NPDC047418 | reverse complement strand
AACTCGGGCGGGTGAGGTGGTGGCACGAGACACTTCCTTCCCAAGTTGATCAAGGTCAACTCAGATCGGGTGTCCGTGGAACGGGGGGAAGCTCAGCGCTGAGTAGTCGCACGTACGACTGCCCTGCACTCTCCGGCTCCAGGTCAAGCTATCCCCCTCGCGGCCGATGCCCCGGTCTGACTCCAGAACGCCGCGCGTGCACTGCTCCTGACGGTGCGTGCAGGCTTGCTCGACACCCGACCCGCTGAGACACGCCGGGCGCAGCAGCGTCAAGTTTCCGCCCTCAACCCTCGCCACACTCGCTGCGGGACGCAGGGTAGCTGTCCAAGCTACAGACTCGCGGTGAGGTCAGCCGCTGGTCAGCGGGGTTTCGCGGTTTCTGGTGTAGGTGGTCAACCGGAAACGTCTTCAGTTCAGGAGGTACCGAGGGAAGAGTGTCCGTTGTTCGGCCGTAGTTGGAAAGGAGAGCACCGTGCACTCACATCTCTTTGTGGCGGGCTGATCGCCGGTGGCGGGTCCGAGGTCCGTGTTCCAGCCGCTCGGGTTCGGCTTCTTCGCCAGCCCCTTCCTGCTGTCGATCTACCTGCAGCGGGCACTCTCCTACACGCCGATGAGGGCCGGGCTGGCGTTCGTGCCCGCCGCGGCGGCACTGTTCGCGGGCGCCCAACTCGCCGGACGGCTGACCGCCCGCCATGGTGTCCGGCTCGTCACCGCCGCCGGCGCCCTGATCGCCGCCACCGGCTTCGCATGGCTGTCCCGGCTCGGCGACCACACCCACTACTGGCCCGGCATCGCCGTGCCACAGATCCTGTTCGGGCTCGGCATCGGGACGGCCTTCACCCCGATCACCGTCGCCGCCACCGCCGTTTCCGCCCACCTGGCCGGAATCGCGTCCGGCGTGCTTAACACCATCCGACAAGTCGCCGCAGCCGTGGGCCTGGCCGTGCTGGCCTCACTGGTCGCCGCCCACTCCGGCGGGCACGCCTACGGCCTCGCCTTCGCCGCCGCCTCGCTCACCGCGGTGCTTGCCGCGGCCGGAGCGGCGCTCCTGCTGCCCGGACGCCCCGCCCCGCCTCTTCAGCAAAAAGACGCCGAGCACGGGCCGTCTGGCAGTTCAGACCCGCCTCGTCGTTGACAGGGCGGCTTCGCGGCCGTCCGGGCAGGGCCGGGACACCGCCGCTGGCGAGTGTGACCAACTCGTCAATGCTCCTACCAGCCACCCTCGGCATGCTCCTCCCCGTTCGTGTGGTCTGTTCCGAGAAGCGCGTCGGCGAGCAGGTCGAAGCGCAGGGCTTCCTGAGGGATGCGCTGTCCGGCAGCGAAGAGATCGATCGCCCCTTTGTGCACAACCCGGCATCAAGACCCATAACGCGAGCACACCGGAGCCATGGCCCCCATCCTGTCGATCAAGGCGAGAAGGGCAGCAAAGTCGATGCCGCCGGGCCGCGGCTGATGGTCGGCGTCTCGGCGGCCAACGTCCACGACAGCAAGGCGCATAAGCCACCGCTGCTGCCGTTACCGGCGCTCCGATCCCGGCGCAGACCACGCCGTCGGCGCCTGAACTCGGTCAGCGGCACCGGTGACCGCCGTTCCGTCTCGATGGCGGCCAGTGGAGCGCTCGGCGGTGCAAGCGCGGGTGGAGGTGGACCGGTCGGGGTCACTGCGGCTCGATCATTGCGACCCGTTCGGCTCACCGATGCTCTGTCCGGCCTGCCATGCACTCCACAATTCGGCGTACACGCCGCCAGCGGCGGCCAGTTCGGAGTGGGTCCCCTTTTCGATGATGCGGCCGTGCTCCATGACCACGATCCGGTCGCAGGAAGCGGCTTGGGAGAGCCGGTGAGCGATCACGATGCCGGTCCGCCCGGCGAGGACGGCTTCCGCGGCGCGGTCGAGCTGCTCGGCGTGGACGGAGCCGGCCTCGGCCGTCGCCTGGTCGAGAATCGCCAGCTCCGGGTCGGCCAGGAGCAGGCGAGCGAGGGCGAGTTGCTGCGCCTGTGCATCGGTGAGCGGATGTCCGCCAGTGCCGACCACCGTATCGAGGCCGTCCGTAAGCAGGTCGAGCAGACCGGCTGCGCCGGTGACTTCGAGCGCGGCACGGAGCTCATGGTCGGTGGCGTCGGGGGCGGTGAGCGTCAGGTTCTCTCGCAGAGTCCCGGCGGACACGTGCACCTCTTGGGTGATCAACGCCGTGCGGCAGGGACGGGTCACAGACCCGGGGTCAGGTCGGTGAACACCCGCGATCACGGCGGCGAGCGTGGTCTTTCCGGCTCCGGACGGGCCGACGATCGCGAGGTGCTGACCAGCCGGGATGTCGAGGTCGACGTCATCGAGCACGGAGGGGCCGTCGTCGTAGTGGAACGCGACTTCGCGGAGCCTAACGGCGGTGGCCAGGTCCGCCGGCGTCGCCGATGCGTCGGCCGCGTCCGCAGTCGGGATCGTGACGACTCCGGTCATGCGTCATGCGGCCCAGCGATGCAAGGGCTGACTGGAGGGTGTCGATGACAAACAGCAGTTGGTTGACCGGCCCTAGCAGGCGCAGCACGAGCAGCATGGCGGTGGTGGCGCCGCCGACGGTCGAGGCCTCACGGTCGATTAGGACGAATCCGACGACGAGCACGGCGGCCAGGCTCAGGCATTCGCCGAGGTTGAGTCGGGCGTTGAGCATGCTCTGCGCGGTGCGTGCCCGCAGCGACTGCACCGCCACGGCCCAGGAGTCCGTCATCACGGCGCGATGGCGTTGCTGAGCGAGCCCGAAGCCGAGCACGGTGGCGTAGCCGCGCTGGGATTCGAGGATCTGCTGGGCACGCGCGCTCATCGCTGCACGCTCGGCGCGGTATACCTGCGGCCCTGTACGCAGGTACCACCGCATGGCGAGCGCGTAGACAGGCAGCACGACGGCGAACGCGGCCGCATAGGGCCGCTCCAGCGCCGCGAGCCCGCCCAGCGACACGACGATCGTGAAGGCGGTGACGGTGAGCACCGGGATCACCGCGGGGGCGGCATCGGCCACGGCGGTGACGTCGTCGCTGCACCGAGAGATCAGGTCCCCGGTCCCGGCTCGCTCGACGAGGTGCTGCGGAAGCAGCATGGCGCGGCCCACGAGCCGCTCGCGCAGCACGGCAAGGATGGTGTGGTAGATACGGGTGGCGAGCACGATCGTCACCGCGGTGCCCGTCGCGCCGAGGATCGCCGAGAGCGCCATGACGGCCGTGGCCGTGAGCATGGTGCCGAGGTCTGCGGTACCCACCTGCACCCGGTCGATGAGAACTCCGATCGCCACCGGTGGGATCAGGTCGACGCCGGTGCTGACGATCCCGAGCACCCCGACAGCGGCGAGCCTGATCCGGTACCCGCGGCTGTGCCTCCAGACCTCCCTCGCCGTTTCCCTGCCGCCCGCGACCGGCAGCGGGTGCCCGGTCGCTCCCATCCCGGTCACCGCGCCGCCCTTCCGCTCACGCGGGCGTCCTTGACTAGGTCGACGACGCGGTCGCAGCAGCCGAGCAGCGCCGGAGAGGAGGCGATCAGGAGCGTCGAGCGGCCCGCGCGGACACCGCGCAGCCGGCCCGCGATCGCGTGCTCGGTGACCGAGTCGACCGCTGTGGTCGGGTCGTGCAGTACGAGCACCGGCGCATCGCTGGCGAGGGCGCGGGCGAGCGCGACCCGCTGGCGCTGGCCGCCGGAGAGGCGGTTGCCGCCCTCGCCGACCGGGATGTCGAGATCGGTGGCGAAATCGTCGCACGCCGCGGCGTGCACTGCGGCGTGCACCAGGTCGGGCGCGCCGGCGCCGGCGGTGAGGTTGTCGCGGATCGTTCCGCTGAAAAGTGTGGCCCGGTGCGGCGCGACCGTGACCCGGGAGTGGTACTCCTGCGCGGTCAGCTCGCGCGCCGCGAGCCCGTCGAGCCACGCCTCCGCCTCGCCGCCGGCGCGCGGGTCCAGCAGCCTCTCGGTGATGCGGGCGGCGGTACGGTCGTTGGCGCGGGCTCCCACGAGTTCTCCCGGTTCTACCCGGATCGTCGCACCGGGTGCGGACACCTCCAGTACCGGCAGCGGCGCGACTGCTGGCCGTGTCGGGTGGTCCTGTCCGAGACTCCGGCTGTTGTTGCCGCCAAGCACGTCGATGACGCGCGCGGACGAGGCGCGGGCTCCGGCGAGGTTGGGGATGGATGCGCTGGCGATCGATTGGATCTGCGGCAGTAGCGCCTGGGTGAGGGCGACGGCGGCGATCAGCCCGCCGACGCTCAGCTGCCCGTCTACGGCGAACCAGCCCGCCAGCCCCATCACTGCGGCGACGAACGCGCCGCTGACCACGCCCGAGCCTGCGAGGAACCGCCCCAGCAGCCCCACGGTGCGCTTGGCGCCGACGAGGGTCTCCTGGCTTGCCTGCCGGTACCGCCTGGTCGCCTCGGCCTCGGCGCGTATCCCCTTGACGACCCGGTATCCGGCGACCAGGTCGGTGGCCCGGCCGACGGTGGAGGCGAGCAGCGCCTGGTACTCGCGGGTGTCCCGGGAAAGCCGTTCGCTGAGCACGCCCATCGACCACACCGTGACCGGCGCTCCCGGCAGCGCCACGAGACCGAGCAGCAGTGCGTCGCCAGCAGCGATACCGCGATGAACCCGATGGTCGCGATTCTCGAGACCGGCAGGATCACCAGGATCACCGCGTTGGCCAGGCGGGCGACGTCGTTGTTCCTCACCGAGACGACGGTGCCGTCCGGTGCCTGGGCCGCACCGCCGACCGGATGCAGCACGCCGGTCGACAGCGTGCTGCGGAGTCGGTGCTGCAGCAGCTGCACCGTATAGGCGGTCAGCCGATTCGTGAGCCTCGCCGCCCCCGTCAACACGATGTACAGGGCCACTAGTACCCCGAGCCACAGCACCAGCTGTTCCGCATCCCCGGTCGCCAGCGCCCGGTCGATCGCGATGCCCATCACCACCGGGACCGCCGACTCGCCCACCTGCCACACGATCGCCAGCAGCATCGCGGGAACGGTGACCCGCTTCATCGAGAAGATCACGCGCAGCAGGAATCGGCCCGGCGTGATCCCCGTCCCGGCCTCGAACGGCCGAGCCTCCAGCGGTTCGGCGGGGGTGTGCAGAAGCACGGGCAGCCAGCGGGTCAGAGGTCCCCGCCCCAGCCCCGCCGGGTCAGCGTCCGAGGGGCTCGTCACGGCCGGCTCCGGTCCCTGCCCAACGGGACCACGTGCGGCGTGCCGACGACGGGGTCGGACACGACCAGGCAGCGCAATCCGAATACCTCCTCGACCAGCTCGGCGGTCACGGTCTCCGACGGCGCCCCCTCCGCGATCACGGCGCCGTCTTTCATTGCGATCAGGTGGGTACCGAAGCGCGCGGCGTGGTTCAGGTCATGCAGCACGGCGACCATGGTGTGGCCGACCTGGTTAAGGTCGGTGAACAGCTCCAGCAGCTCGATCTGGTGCGTGATGTCCAGGAAGGTCGTGGGCTCGTCCAGCAGCAGGACGTCGGTGTGCTGCGCGAGCGCCATCGCCACCCACACCCGCTGCCGCTGCCCGCCCGACAGCTCGTCGACCAGCCGGCCCGACAGCCCGGTGACGGCGGCGGCGTCCATCGCACTCAGCACGGCCTGCTCGTCGTCCTCGGTCCATTGCCGGATGAAACCCTGGTACGGGTACCGCCCTCGCGCCACCAGATCGGCGACGGTGATCCCGTCGGGTGCGATCGAGGTCTGCGGCAGCAGCCCGATCCGCCGCGCCACTTCCTTGGTCTTGTAGGACTGGATGTCCGCGCCGTCGAGGACGACCCGCCCCGCAGAAGGGCTGAGCAGCCGTGACAGCCCGCGCAGCAGCGTCGACTTGCCGCACGCGTTCGGGCCCACGATCACCGTGAACGACCTGTCCGGAATCGACACCGACAGGCCCTCGCTGATGACCCGCTTGTCATAACCGAGCGTCGCGGCGTCCACATGCAACCGGGACCGGTCTTGCGGGCCGGGGTCCGCTGGACAGGGACGGTGGTGATCGGCCATGGCTGAGTGGTCTTTCGAGCTCGCGGAACGGAGAGGATCGGTCGAGGTGTTCACAGGCGTCTCCTCGCCTCGGTGAACAGCAACCAGCCCAGATAGCCGCCGCCGAGCATGACGGTGATGATCCCGACTGGCAGGGGGGTCGGGGCGGCGTGCTGTGCGGTGTAGTCCGCCGCCAGGCACACCAGGGCACCAACGAGGGCCGCGGGCACGAGGGTGATCCCGGCGGTGCGGGCGAGCCGGCGGGCGATCTGCGGTGCCGCCAGAGCGATGAACGCGATCGGTCCCGACGCGGCGGTGACCGCGGCGGTCAGCGCCGCACCCACCACGATCAGGGCCAGCCGAGTCGATTCGACCCGCACCCCCTGTGCAGCGGCCGCGGCGTCACCGAGCTCCATCTGCCGCATCGGACGGCTCAGTAGCCCCGCCGGCACCAGCAGCATCACGATCACGGCGCCGCCGATGGCGACCTGATTCCACGAGACGCCGTTGAGAGAGCCCGCGCCCCACGCGGCAGCGGACATCGCCTGGTCCAGATCGGCTCTGAGTATCAGCCAGGTGTTCAGCGAGCCCAGCATCGCCGACACGCCGATGCCGACGATGATCAGCCGGAACCCCTGCACCCCGCGCCGATAGGTGAGCACGTACACCAGTAGCGCCATGGCCATCCCGCCCAGCAGTGCGCCAGCCGCCAATTGCGGATAGGAGCCGCCGATCACGAGGATCACGACCAAGGCGCCGGTATAGGAGCCGAAGGAGAACCCGATCGCATCCGGACTCGCCAGCGGGTTGCGCATCAGCGACTGGAACATCGCACCGCTCACCCCCAACGCGGCGACGAAGACCAATGCCCCGGCTACCCGGGGTAGCCGCCACTCGACCACCGAGCACACTCCAGTCGGCCCAAGGTCGACGGTCGGGGCCAGCCAGTAGCTGATCCCCCAGAGAAGCGCAGCCAGGCATCGTCGTCAACCGGCAGGTCGAGCATGTGCTGCCCCCGGTACATGGTCGGCTCGGGTGAATCCTGGACGGCGGTTGCCGGGACCACGGTCCCCATGTGTTGTCCCTCACAGAGTGGTGATGTCGACGCTCACCTTCCGCTCCCCTCAACCATTCTCATATCCGGCGAAATATGCACTTTCGCCCAGATCATCACAATTGATCTTTATTACCTGCAGCCGACACACGACGTAGTGGTGTCGTCGCACTGCCGGATCACCCGGGTGGGGATACTTCTGGCGCGGCAAGACCGCACTGCCGCTTCCGCCGAGTCAATCGCGATCCCCCTCTCCCCCGGTCCCATCCAGTTCCTCCCTGGCAAAGAAAGCACCCAAGCCGCCCTGACCACACTCTCCTTCGCCCCCATCCTTCCCGCGCCCTACGGCGAGAGGCGGCACGGGAAGGATGGGGGCGAAGGAGCGAACGGCCCCAGCCTCACGCCCTCGCCGACGTATCGGGTCAACCTGCGGACGAGATGGGTTCCCTGGCTACCTGGTGTAGGCCTCCAGGTCAGCGCTTGCGCAGGATGCCGCCAAATTCTGCGACCCGCCTACTGCCGGCCGCCGTTCCGAGGAAGGGCTGCAGAGCGGCGTCGACGGTGCTCAGGGCCGGCTGGTCGTGGTCAGGATGCCACTGGGCGACGTCGACCAGGCCGGGCGGCACCGGCTCCAGATCGGGCACGAGTGGCCGGAAGTCCTCGATCGTACGGGTCTTCCACACCAAGTTCATCTCGGTGGCCTTGCGGGTGTGGGCTCGCGCCGTCTCGGCGTCCAGCCCCACGAACTGGGACACCGCCAGGAAACTGCCCTGGGCGAGCGCATCGGACGTGGCGGAGAACATGCCGCGGACCTGGTCGTCGTCGGGGATCGAGTGGGCCACCGACAAGAACAGCGCGGCGACCGGCTGGTCGAAGTCGATGAGGTGCCGGACATCCGGGTGCGCCAAAACCTCCCGGGGATCGGTCATGTCAGCCTGGATCACCGTGGTGGCCTCCGCGCTCAGCAGCGCTCGGCCGTGGGCCAAGACAATGGGATCACTGTCCACATAGACCACATGGGCGTCCGGCTGGAACTGCCGGGCGACCTCATGGACGTTGGCCTGCGTCGGCAGGCCACTGCCCATGTCCAGGAACTGTCGAATTCCCGCCTCGGCGGCCAGGTACCGCACCACCCGGTACAGGAACAGCCGATTCTCGCGGGTGACGTCCAGTCCCTCGTTGAACTGACTGACGAACCCCATCACCGCCGCGCGATCGACCTCGAAGTTGTCCTTGCCGCCCAGGCAGTAGTCGTACATCCGCGCAGGGCTCGGCGTGGAAACATCGATCCCGGTCGGCGCCCAGGCATCGCTCACGTGCACTCCCTCGATGGACGCAGCCAGCGGCGCGCCTCTCCATGTGCCGACAAACTGTGATCTTGAGCGATCCTACGGCGGCACGGCACTCGGCCGCACCGCTTCAAGGATCTGCCCGAACATGACTCCACGAGAAATCCGCCGTTTACGGCAAGGCGGCAAGTCGTTCATGCTGAGGCTCTCAGCAATGCATCTGCCCGAGATGCGCTGAGCGTGAGCGGCCGCCCATGTGATCCCGGCTGGCTCGACCGTCAACCCATCCTGGACGTTACGGATTGCGCAGGCGCGCAAGAACCTGGCATGCCCGGCGGAGCGGGTTTCGGCCGGGGTAGCGCAGCAGGTGACCAGGTACAGGCCAGTCTTGCCGGTTGCCCCTGCCTGGCTTCCCCAAGGGGTGCACTGACCAGCGGTTCCTGAAGCCGGTTCGCGCGGCAGGTGGATCGGTTCGACCACTGCCTCCATCGATACCCTGGACTCACGATGCGCTCCACCCCGTTCCGGGGCCGCTACCCGTGGCTCGGCGTCCGACGCCAGTGGCCCGGCTGGACGGGTAGGCACCGGTTTGCTTATGGGTGGTGCCGGGGCTCCTGAACCGCAGATCTTGCCTGGTGGACCACGATCGCGGTCTCCAGCGAGGGGTAGATCGGGATGATCCGGGTGAAGCCCGTGGTCCGCAGTACGTGGCGGACGCGCTGGTTCACTGCGGTGATGGCGAGTGTGCCCGGGCGGCGGCTGCGGTCGGCGGTCGCTGCTCGCGCCGCTGCGGGCTGTCCCGGGTCCGCCTGTTCCGGCGGGTGCAGGAGGCGGTGGACGCCGGCCAGCACGCTGAGGCCGGTGGAATCGACGAACTCGACGCGGGTGAAGTCCAGGATGAGATGGTCCGCGCCCTGACCCAGTACAGCGGCGAGATGACCGCGTAGCAGGGCTGCGGAAGCGATGTCCAGATCGCCCGTCAGGGTCACGACGGCCAGACCGGCGGCTGCCGGCTGGAACCGGCTTTCCACGGTCAGTGCCATGGCGGCCTGCCCCGGTTCAGCGGAAGGCACGGCGGGCCCGGATCCTGTGGCACGCACACCACCACGCGCGTCGCGACGCGCTCGGCCTGGAGTCGGGACCGCCCCTCAGATATCCGCTGCGGGGAAGCAGCCATCTGCGCCATCTCCTGCCTCCTCCGTCCTGCCGCTCTGCCTACCCCTCCGCGGCCAGAGCACTCGCGGCCGATGCAGAGAACCAGGCGGTGTGATCTACGAAACTCTGTATCGGCCAAGGTAGCTTTTCGACCGGGCGGCGGGTAATGTTCCCGTCATCGAAGAGAGACGAGTCCATGAGGACCGGCAGAGGACGAACTGCCGGAAGACACGGAAGACACCGGCCGGGCGTGCCGGGGCCAGCGCAGTGGAAGGGGCCCCGGCAGCCGGTCGGCCCGGCGGCCACCAGGCCGCCGCGAGCAGTGCACAGCACAACGCAGTACGCAGGAGAACACGCAGTACCGGTAGTGATGTCGAGGAAAGGAGGATTCGACGCCATCGGGATCGCCCGTTGCAGGCTCCAGTCACGCCGCGCGGGTACCGCAGCTCCACAGATTGGACGGTGGTCTACGGTCACGCATACGCGATCCCCGCATCCCCGCCCCCATCCGGGCGGCCGACGCGGAAGACCGGCCCGTCAGAGCCGGTAGATGGTGTTGTACCTCTGCCGCGATGGAGGCCGTCCTGCGCGAACTGCTGCGCGACGCCCTCAAACTCGCCATGAAGGAGCGGCTGCGCGGCAT
>NZ_JBEYTW010000163.1:0-10519 GCF_040643275.1 Spirillospora sp. NPDC047418 | reverse complement strand
TCGTCCGGCCAGGATACGGACCGCCCGGAACGCGCCATCACCGGAACGGCGGGGGGGCGGGCGCCCCCCCGGCGGGGGGGGGGGGTCACGGGTGCGGCCCGTGACCACCCGGCCGGTGGTCAGTCCTCGGTGGTGGAGGAGCGGCGGAGCCAGCCGACCACTCCGGCGGCCAGGGCTATGACCAGCACGATCAGCCCGATCCAGAGCCAGCCGGACGAGCCCGACGACTTCTCGGCGGACGTCGCGGCGGCCGCGGACGGCGACGGCGCCGGGGCGGCGGGCTGCGCGGCGGCCGAGGAGCCCGTCACGGTGAAGGCGTAGGTGCCCTCGACCGGGTGCCCGTCCGAGGACACGACACGCCAGCCCACCGTGTACTTCCCGTTCGGCAGCGTGCCGTCGACCGCCTGGGTGACCTTGTTGTCGACAGCCTGGGCGGACCCGGACTGGTACTGCTTCTTCGACGCGTCCATCAGCACCACGCGCGGCAGGCGCACCGGGTCGGCGTAGGTGAGGACGATCTCGGACGGCGCGGACACCGCCGCGTCCTTCGCCGGGTTCGCCGACGTCAGCGTGGTGTGCGCGGAGGCCGGGGCCGCCGTCAGGGCGAGGGCCGTCCCGACCGCCAGCGCGCCGGCCGCGAGCCGCCGCGTCGCCCGGATCATGCCCGGCTCCGCGCGCGGCTCAGGCCGTAGCCGCCGACGCCGACGCCGATCACGCCGGCCGCGATGCCGATGCCGCCGAGGAGGCGGGCCGTCCCGTCACTGGACGACGCCGTGCTCTTGGCGGCGGGCTGCTGCTCGGCGGTGAGGCCGGCCGTGGGCGCGGCGTCCTTCGGGGTGAGCTTGAGGGTCGGCGCCGGGTGCTCCGGTTCGGCGGCGCCCTCGGCCGGCTCCTCCTCCCACTTGACGACCTCTCCGCCCGAGTACGTCTGGTCGGCCTTGAACATGATCTGGTCGGTGTCGGTCGGCAGCGGGCCCATGGAGACGTCGAACTCCTGGAACTGGCCCGGCTCGATCTTGCCGCCCGTCCAGGTGATCGTGGTGACGGCCTCGGTCAGCTCGCCGCCGTGCGCCTTGATCGGCTTCGGCAGCTTGGACTTCTCGGCCTTCACCGTCCAGCCGGGGGTCGGGCGGACGGACACCGACGCCAGCGGGTGGTCGACCGGCAGGTGCACCACGACCTTGGTGGTGGAGGCGTTGTCGCGCTCGTTCGGCACCCGGAAGGACACCTTGGCGTAGGAGCCCTGCTCGGCGGTCTTCGGGTTGGCGGTGACGTGCGCGGACGCGGCCGTCGCCGCGCCGACCACGGCCAGGGCGGCGAGGGACGCGAGGGCGCCGGCGCGCCGGGCATGCGTGAGGAAGGGCATGAGGAAAGGTCCGTTCGAGTCGTACGGAAGAAGCGCCGGATGCGCCGCGGATCGGCGTCCGGTGACGTACGGCGCCCGCCTCAGCAGAGGTGTGCGAGCGCCCTCGAACGCGGTGGGGGACCCCGCTCGACCACCTGGTGCCGCAGCACCCGGCCGACGGACGGTGCCTCGTCCGCCGCCGGAGCCGCCGGGACGGGACGCGGGGACGCGGCCGGCTCGACGGTCAGCAGGGCCAGCAGCGCCCGGACGGGACGGTCGGTCGCGGCGGCGACCCGGCGCGCCATCGCCCACGCGGCCCGCTCGCCGCGCCGCAGCCACCACGCGGCGACCAGCGCGGCCACGCAGTGCGCGAGCGTCATGACCAGGCCGTTGGCGTCGTGCGGGGCCGGTGCCGCCAAGGTGTTCGCGCCGGCCGACATGGCGGCGTGCATGGCGGGCGTGTGGTCCGCCATCGCGGGCATCGCGGACATCGCGGGCGTGACCGGTGCGGGGTGCGGCGCCGCGCCGGTGAACAGCGTGTGCAGCGCGAACTGCCCGCCGAGGAGCCCGCCCAAAATCGTGGCGAGGGAGCGTTCGTGGCCCGCCAGCATCAGCGTCACGCCGAGGACCGCGCCGAGCCCCGCCGTCCCCGCCCACAGCGGCACCGCGGCGCCACCTGCGAGGACGTGCCCGAGGACGGCCAGCGCGACGCACACGGTCGCGAAGACCGCGGCGCGGGCGGTCCGGAACAGGGGATCGCGGGGGCGTTCGGACATGACGGGACCATCGTGCCACCACCCCCGCCGACCCCGCAGCCGACCCGCTGCAACTCCGGCGACCGCGCCGACACACCCAACATCTTGGGGTTGCACAAAGATCGCGAACTAGATGTAGGGTTCAATCCCGTGCTGGTTCGCCCCCGCCGTTCGCGGCGGGGGCGACGTAAGAGGGAACCCGGTGGGAATCCGGGACTGCCCCGCAGCGGTGAGTGGGAACGGCCGCCGTCATCGAGCACTGGGTCCATCGCGGGCCTGGGAAGCGACGGTCAGTAGGCCGCCTCCGGCGAGGAGGCGACGCCCGCGAGTCCGAAGACCTGCCAGCGCGATACGTCCAGGTCTCGCGGGTGGGCCGGAGGGCGGAACGCGGCGTGCCGTCGCGCCCCGTTCGCATGTCTCCGCGAGGCGGCTTGCGAGGGGAGAGGCACGTGACACAGGCTCTGGTGGCGCCGCCGGCGGCGTCGTGGCGGGGGATCGGCGCGGAGGTCGAGGCCGCCTGCGACGGCGTACCGGACGTCGAGCCGGGACGGGTGCTGGCCGCCGTCCGCTCCGGGGACGGGCTGGACACGGCGGCGCTGCGCGACCTCGCGATCGGCGAGGCCGCCGCCCTGGTGCCCGCCGAACCCGGCTACTCCAAGGTCGCCGCGCGGCTGCTCGGCGCCCGGATCAGGGACGAGGCGGCGTCCGCCGGAGTGGTGACGTTCGCCGAGTCGGTCGCCGCCGCGCACCGCGCAGGACTGCTGGCGGACGACCCGGCCGCGTTCGTCGCCGCGAACGCCGCCGCCCTCGACGCGCTGGTCGACGACTCCGCCGACGACCGGTTCGAGTACTTCGGGCTGCGCACCCTCTACGACCGGTATCTGCTGAAGCATCCGCGTTCGCGGCTCGTCCTGGAACGCCCGCAGCACTTCCTGCTGCGCGTGGCGTGCGGGCTGGCCGACACCGTGCGGGAGGCGGCGGAGCTGTACGGGCTGCTCAGCACGCTGCGCTATCTGCCCAGCTCACCGACGCTGTTCAACGCGGCGGCGCGCCGCCCGCAGCTGTCGTCCTGCTTCCTGCTCGACTCGCCGCGCGACGAGCTGGAGTCGATCTACGACCGGTACGGGCAGGTTGCGCGGCTCAGCAAGTACGCGGGCGGCATCGGGATCTCGTGGACGAAGGTCCGGTCGCGGGGGTCGCTGATCCGCGGCACCAACGGGCATTCGAACGGCATCGTCCCGTGGCTGCGCACGCTGGACGCGTCCGTCGCCGCCGTCAACCAGGGCGGTCGCCGCAAGGGCGCGGCCTGCGTGTACCTGGAGCCGTGGCACGCCGACGTCGAGGAGTTCCTCGAACTGCGCGACAACACGGGCGAGGACGCGCGCCGCACCCACAACCTCAACCTCGCCAACTGGATCCCGGACGAGTTCATGCGCCGCGTCGAGGACGACGCGACCTGGTCGCTGTTCGACCCGAAGGAGGTCCCCGAGCTGGCGGACCTGTGGGGCGAGGCGTTCGACGAGGCGTACCGGGCGGCGGAGCGGGACGGCCGGTACGTCCGGCAGGTCCCGGCGCGCAAGCTGTACGGGCGGATGATGCGCACCCTCGCCGAAACGGGCAACGGGTGGATGACGTTCAAGGACGCCGCCAACCGCGCCTGCAACCAGACCGCCGAGCCCGGCCAGACCGTCCACCTGTCGAACCTGTGCACGGAGATCCTTGAGGTGACGAGCGACGGCGAAGCGGCCGTCTGCAACCTCGGATCGGTGAATCTGGCCGCACACGTCACGCCGGCCGGGGTCGACTGGGAGCGGCTTCGTTCGACTGTCCGCACCGCCGTCCGGTTCTTGGACCGCACCATCGACAAGGGCTTCTACCCCACGCCTGAGGCGGAGAAGGCCAACCGTAAGTGGCGACCGGTCGGCCTGGGCGTGATGGGTCTGGCGGACGTCTTCTTCACGCTGCGTCTTCCGTTCGACTCGGACGAGGCCCACACGCTGTCGACACGCATCGCCGAGGAGATCGCGCTGGCCGCCTATGGCGCGTCCGCCGATCTCGCCGCCGCGCAGGGCCCGCTGCCCGCCTACGGCAGGACGCGCACGGCTCGCGGCCGGCTCCACGTCGACCACTTCCCGGACGCGTCGCCGACCCGTCCCGCCGACTGGGAGGCGCTCCGCGCACGGGTGGCCGAGACCGGCCTGCGCAACTCGCTGCTGATCGCGATCGCGCCGACCGCGACGATCGCGTCCATCGCGGGCTGCTTCGAGTGCATCGAGCCGCAGGTGTCCAACCTGTTCAAGCGCGAGACGCTGTCCGGCGAGTTCCTGCAGATCAACGGCTACCTGGTCGAGGACCTGAAGTCGCTCGGGCTGTGGACGCCGGCCGTCCGGGAGGCGGTCAAGAAGGCGAACGGCTCCGTCCAGGGCCTCGTCGGCCTGCCGGACGAGATGCGCACCCTCTACCGGACGGCCTGGGAACTGCCGCAGAAGGCGCTCATCGACCTCGCCGCCGCCCGCACCCCCTACATCGACCAGTCCCAGTCGCTGAACCTGTTCATGGAGACGCCGACCATCGGCAAGCTCTCCTCGATGTACGCGTATGCGTGGCGCGCGGGCCTCAAGACGACCTACTACCTGCGTTCCCGCCCGGCGACGCGCATCGCGCAGACGACGGTCGCGTCCACCGGTTCGGTGGCGGCCGTGTGCTCCCTTGAGAACCCCGAGACCTGCGAGGCCTGCCAGTGAACGCGCGAACGGAAGGACGCGGCATGCTGCTCGACGCCGGCATGGACCTGACCCTGCGGCCCATGCGCTACCCCGACTTCTACGAGCGGTACCGCGCCGCGATCCGCAACACGTGGACGGTCGAGGAGGTGGACCTCGCGTCCGACCTCGCCGACCTGGAGCGGCTCACGCCCGCCGAACTGCACCTCGTGAACCGGCTCGTCGCGTTCTTCGCCACCGGCGACTCGATCGTCGCGAACAACCTGGTGCTGAACCTCTACAAGCACGTGAACGCCCCGGAGGCCCGGCTCTACCTGTCCCGGCAGCTATATGAGGAGGCCGTCCACGTACAGTTCTATCTCACCCTCCTGGACACCTACCTGCCCGATCAGGACGAGCGCGCACGGGCGTTCGCGGCGATCGAGCACATCCCGTCCATCCGGGCGAAGGCGGAGTTCTGCTTCCGCTGGATCGACTCGCTCGGCGCCCTGGACGAGCTCCGGAGCGCCGACGACCGCCGGACGTTCCTGCTCAACCTCATCTGCTTCGCGGCCTGCATCGAGGGGCTGTTCTTCTACGGCGCCTTCGCGTACGTGTACTGGCTGCGGTCGCGCGGCCTGCTGAACGGCCTCGCGTCCGGGACGAACTGGGTCTTCCGGGACGAGTCGATGCACATGGAGTTCGCGTTCTCCGTGGTGGACACCGTGCGGGCCGAGGAACCGGAGCTGTTCGACGCCGAGCTGACGTCCCAGGTCACCACGATGCTGGAGGAGGCCGTCCAGGCGGAACTGGCGTTCGCCCGCGACCTGTGCGGCGACGGGCTGCCCGGCATGAGCGCCGGCGACATGCGCGCCTACCTCGAGTACGTGGCGGACCAGCGGCTCGTCCGGCTGGGCCTTCCCGCCCGCTACGGCACCGCGAACCCGTTCGCGTTCATGGAGCTGCAGGACGTCCAGGAGCTGTCCAACTTCTTCGAGCGGCGGGTCTCGGCGTACCAGATCGGCGTCGAGGGGACCGTCGCCCTCGACGAGGCGTTCTGAACTCCTTCGACACTTCTTCGACCTGAACTTCTTCGGCCGGGCGCTCGTTGAACGAGGACCTAGGCCGAGGAGGACGAAATGCCGTCCGTCGTCAACCGGATCATGAGGTACGCGAAGGGCCCGCAGGGCCGCAAGATGCGGGCGAAGGCCGAACGCTACGCCCGCGACCCCCGCACGCAGGCCAAGGTGCGCGGCCTGCTCGCCCGATTCCGGGGCGGTGGCCGCCGCCACTGACCCCCGCGCCCCAGGGCCCGCCCTCGCCGAGGGCGGGCCCTCCGCGTCTCATGTCAGAGCGAGGACGTGGGTGAGCAGCGCGGTGAGGCGGTCGCGCTCGTCGGCCGACAGGGCGTTCAACAGGTCGTCCTGAACCTTGGAGAGCGCCCTGTCGAGTTCTTCCAGCCGTCGCCGTCCCGCCGGGGTCAGGGTGATCAGGTTGCGGCGCCGGTCGCTGGGGTCCGAGGCCCGCGCGACGTGGCCCTGCGTCGTCAGCTCATTGAGCATGGCGTGCATGTCGCTCTGGTCGATTCCGCACCGTTGGCCGATCCGCACCTGGCTGTCGGGGCCGAACTCCTCCAGCGCGGCGAGGATCGCGAAGTGGTAGGCGCGCCCGCCCGCAGCGGTCATCGCCTCTCCGATGAGACGATGCGCCCGCGCCGAAGCCTTGCTGATCAGCCAGCTCGGCTTGCCGCGCAGGCGGGTCGGCGACTCTTCCATCTCCATGCGCGAAGTCTAGCCAATTCCTTGGTCGACCCCACGAATCTAGGATACCTTGGTCGCACCAAGGTTGGTTCGACCAAGGAAATTGGACGGTGATGACTGATGTCACTCACGTTGGACGAAGCCCGGGCCGTCAGTGTCCGCGTACGCGAGCACGCCACCGGGCTCGGTGCGCGGGTCACCGTCGCGATCGTCGACGGCGGCGGGCACCTGCAGGTCCTCGACCGCATGGACGGCGCGCCTCCGCTGTCGGCTCGGATCGCCCCGGCGAAGGCGTCCAGCGTCGCGCTGTTCCACCGGGACGGCAGCGAACTGGTGCGTCTGGAGCAGGCGTGGCCCGCACTCTTCGCGCAACTGGACCGCGTGGCGGGAACACCCGTCGTGGCGGGCGCGGGCTCCCGGCTGATCCGGCGCGGCGACGCCGCCGTCGGCGCGATCGCCGTCAGCGGAGGCATGCCGGAGCAGGACGACGAGTGCGCCGACGCCGGGCTCGCACTGGTCGAAGCACTCGACCGCTGATCGCCGTTGGGCAGGCGCCCTCGCACGCCCGGACGTCGTTTTGCGTGGTCACCGTCATACCGGGCCGATGTATCGGCACGGCCCGGGACGACCCTAGGCTGCCCTTCATGACCGGCGAGTACCAGCACTGGGAGAACGTCCCGACCCGGTGGAAGGACAACGACGTCTACGGGCACGTCAACAACGTCGTCCACTACTCGCTCATGGACACCGTCATCAACGAGTGGATGATCCGGACGGCCGGCTTCGACCCCGCGTCGTCCGCCGCCATCGGGCTGTGCGTCGAGTCGCACTGCGAGTACAAGGCCGAGGTGTCGTTCCCGGACGCGATCAAGGTCGGTCTCCGCATCGGCAGGCTCGGCCGCTCCAGCGTCCGCTGGGAGGTCGGGATGTTCCGGGCCTCCGACGGGGCGCTCATCGCCGAGGGCCACTTCGTGCACGTCTTCGTCGACCGGCACACCCGCCGCCCGGTCGAGATCGCGGGCGCCGTCCGCACCGAGATGGAGAAGCTGCTCACCCCATGACCGAGACCCGCGCCGCCGTCCTCGTCGAGTCGGGACGACCCGCCCCGTACGCCGCGTCCCGCCCGCTGGAGATCGCCGACCTGCGGCTCGACCCGCCCGGCCCCGGCGAACTCCTGATCCGCATCGGCGCGGCCGGGCTGTGCCACTCCGACCTGTCCGTGGTCAACGGGTCCCGCCCGCGTCCGCTCCCGATGGCGCTCGGTCACGAGGCCGCCGGCGAAGTGGTCGAAACCGGACCGGGAACCGAGTTCGCCCCCGGCGACCACGTCGTCCTCGCGTTCGTTCCGGCCTGCGGCCACTGCGAACGCTGCGTCGGCGGGCGCCCCGCCCTCTGCGGACCCGGCGCGGCGGCCAACGGCGCGGGCACCCTCCTCGGCGGCGGCAAGCGCTTTGTCGCCCCTGGCGGCACCCGCCCCAACCACCACCTGGGCGTTTCGGCGTTCTCCGAGTACACCGTCGTCTCGTCCCGCTCCGCCGTGAAGATCGACCGCGACCTCCCGTTCGACATCGCGGCGCTGTTCGGCTGCGCCGTCCTCACCGGCGCGGGCGCCGCCCTCTACAGCGCGGCCGTGACCCCCGGCGACACCGTCGCCGTCTTCGGCCTGGGCGGCGTCGGCCTCGCCGCCGTCCTGGCCGCCAAGGCCGCCGGTGCAGCCACGATCTACGCGATCGACCTCGTCCCGGACAAGCTCGACCTGGCGGAGAAACTGGGCGCCCACCCCATCGCGGGCGGCCCGGACGCCACCGAGGCCCTCCGCGACCTGACCTCCGGCGGCGCCGAAAAGGTCATCGACACGACGGGCGTCGTCCCCGTCCTGGAACAGGCGTACGCCGCCACCCGTCCCGGCGGAACGACGGTCACCGTCGGCCTCCCCGCCCCCGGCGCGCCCCTGACGCTCCCCGCCCTCAGCCTGGTCGCCGAGGAGAAGACCCTGCGCGGCAGCTACCTCGGCTCCTGCGTCCCGCGCCGCGACGTCCCCCGCTTCATCACCATGTACCGCAACGGCGTCCTCCCGGTGGACGCCCTGCTCTCCGGCCGCCTCCCCCTGGACGCCGTCAACGAGGGCTTCGACAACCTCCACACCGCCCAGGCCGTCCGCCAACTCATCACGTTCGGCTGATCAGGCGGGAACGTCCGCGCGCCGCGTCCCGATGACCTTGAGCAGCCGCAGCGTCTCGTACGCGCGCGACCCCGGCTCCGCCGTGAAGATGATCAGCTGCTGGTCCTGCCCGGGGACGGTGAGGATGTCGAAGTCGAGTTCGACCTCGCCCACCCGCGGATGCGTGAACCGCTCCCGCGCATGGTGCTCGATCCGCAGCTCCTGCGACTCCCACAGCCGCGCGAACTCCGCGCTGCCCGCCACCAGCTCGTCCACCAGCGCCCGAATCTCCCCGTTCCGGGGATACCGGGCCATCGCCACCCGCAGATAGCTGACGGACGTGACCACGAACTCCGAGTGATCGACCACGCGGCCGCCAGGTTCGAGGAAGTACCGGCGCAGCAGGTTCCGGTCGGGCCCGCCCAGCAGGGCGAAGTCCCCGAACAGGGCGGCGGCCAGCGGGTTCCAGGCCAGCACGCGGCACATGTCGTCCACGACGAAGGCGGGCGCGTCGGTGAGCCGGTCGAGCAGGCTCAGCGTGCCCGGCGCCACCGCGCGGGACGGGCCGTCCACGCGGTCCCGCTCGCGCTCCCCGGCGAGCTCGAACAGGTGGGCCCGCTCCAGATCGGACAGCCGCAGCGCCCGCGCGATCCCGTCCAGCACCTGCCGGGACGGATGGCGCCCCCGCCCCTGCTCCAGCCGGCTGTAGTGGTCGACCGAGATGTGGGCGAGCTGCGCCACCTCCTCGCGGCGCAGGCCAGGCGTCCGCCGCCGTGACCCGCGCGGCAGCCCTACGTCCTCGGGCCGGACCCGCTCCCGCCTGGCCCGCAGGAACCCCGCCAACGCGCGCTTGTCCATGCGTCCACGGTACGGCGGACCCTTCCCGCTCAGCCTGGCACTCTCAGTCCCTGGCCGCTCCCGCCCAGCGAAAGGCAGCGTGGAAGCCGAGCACCGAAGGGAACAGCACATGCACATCTTCATGACCGGCGCCAGCGGCTACCTGGGCGGCGTGGTCGCCGAACACCTCATCAAGGCGGGCCACGAGGTATCCGCACTGGCCCGCTCGGACGCCTCCGAGGCACGCGCCATCGCACTGGGAGCCAGGCCCGTCCGCGGTGACCTGACCTCCACCGACACCTTGCGCGAGGCGGCCGCCACATCCGACACGGTCGTCCACACCGCCGTGGACTACATGAACCCGCGCATGCGCGACATGGAAGAGGCCGCCCTGGACGCGTTCCTCTCCACCACCAGGCCCCTCATCTACACGAGCACCGGCCTCGTCTACCCGGACACCGCCGGAACGCCGGTCACCGAGGACACCCCGACCGACCCGGACACATCCCCGCAACCCTGGAAGGTGCTGGGCGAACGCCAAGCACTCCAGGCCGAGAACGCCACCATCATCCGCGCCGCGCTGATCTACGGCCGAGGCGGCTCCGGCCTCCTGGACGGCATGTTCGCGTCCGCCCGGCAGAACGGTGTGACCGCCTACGTCGAGGACGGCGCCAACGAGTGGTCCTCCGTTCACATCGACGACCTGGCGTCCCTCTACACCGCCGCCGCGACCCACCCGTCCGGCCGCACGATCATCAACGCGGCCTCCCGAACCTTCACCCCGATGCGCGCCATCGCCACCGCCGTAGCCGAAACGGCCGGCGCCAAGGCCATCTCCCTGACCCGAGCCGAGGCCCGCGACCTCCTAGTACTCCAGTTGTAGATCGCGATCTTCATGCTTGAGTGGCTTGTCGGTGGTAGTGGCTGGCCTGGGATCGGGCCTGGTGACGGCGTCGCCA
>NZ_JBEYTW010000162.1:0-10537 GCF_040643275.1 Spirillospora sp. NPDC047418 | reverse complement strand
CCGCCGCGCGCCGCCCCGCCGGGGGGGCCGGGACGCGCGGGCTGGGGCGGGGGGCGGGGGCCGGGCCGGGGCGGCGGCGCCGCGGGCGCCGCCGGCCCCCCCCCCCCCCGGGCCCCGGTTCCGCAGCGATCCCTAACTGCGTCGGCGGCCGGGACGGGGGTCGGACGGAGTTCCGGCCGCCTGTGCACTACCGGCATCCCGCCGGTTCGGCTGGGGGCTGATTCCCACCTCCCTTCCGGTCCGGGGCCGGGCGGGGGGCGTGACGGCCCGTCCGGCCGCGGGGGAGGGCGCCGTGCGGCGCCCGCAAGTCTCGGACCGGGCCGGCGGCGCGATGGGACGGGGCCGCCGGCCCGGCCGCCGGGGGACCGCGGTGCCGCGGGGGCGGGCGGCACCGGGGCCGGGAGAGGGCGCCGGGCCGGCCCGGTACGGCCGAGGACCCGAGGTGTGTCGCCGCGTGCCGCCGCTCCGGCACCCGCTGGGGGACGGGTGGCGGTGGCGCGCGCCGCGAACGCCCTCGGCCGTACGGACCGGGCCGCGCGGGGAGAGGGACGCGAGGGCCGGCCGGATTTCACGCTCTGTACGGCGCATCCGCAACCTCCCTCGCTCCCGACCTGGGACTTTGCCGCCCCGAGGATCTCTCGTTCACCGTGTGTCACGATCTCGTTGCGTTAAGTACCCGCACGTCATGCGCGCGTAAACGCGGTCCGCGCAAAGAATCAAGATCACCAGTTGGACTTTGCCTCCGCATTGCCCGCGCGCATTGCCCGCGCGGGTTCCGGCACTCTGTCCCCATGCCCTCCTGCGTCACTTGCGGCGGAACGGTGGCCCCCGACGGCCGCTGCTGGGACTGCGGCGGTCCCCAGCCCGCCTTCCGCTCCCATCTGGAGATCACCACGGCCACCGGTGCCGCCGTCACCGACCGTGCCCGCCGGGACCGCAACGCCGACGCGGCGACCCTGGCCGCGTCCGGCGCCTGGACGATCGGCGTCGTCTGCGACGGCGTCTCCATGTCGCCCCGCGCCGACCGCGCCGCCCGGGTCGCCGCCGAGACCGCCGCGAACGTCCTTGCCTCCCGCCTGGCGGCCGGCGACCTCCCGGAACACGCCCTGGACGAGGCGGCCCTCCGCGCGTCCCGCGCCGTGACCGCGCTGGCCGCGTCGGTCCACTCGGCCCCCGCCTGCACCTACGTCGCGGGCATCGCGGGCCCGGACGGTATCTGGGCGAGCTGGATCGGCGACAGCCGCGCCTACTGGCTTCCCGGCGACGGTCCGGGGATGACGCTCAGCGAAGACGACACCGACGCCCGGGACGTCCTGACCGCCTGGCTGGGCGCGGATGCCGGCGACCCCCGTCCGCGGACCCGCAGTTACCGCCCGCGGGGCCCCGGCGACCTGCTCCTCTGCACCGACGGCCTGTGGCGCCACCTGCCGCACCCGGACGCGTACCGCGACCACTTGAACGGCCCGACTCCGCTGGACGACGCCCGCGCCCTCGTCCGGTACGCCCTGGACGCCAGCACCCGCGACAACACGACCGCCCTGGTCATCCGCGCGGGGTGACGTCCTCGGCGGTCATCGCCAGCAGCACGAGTGCGTCGTGCTCGGCCGTGCCCGGTTCGGCCTGGTAGACCAGCATCCGCTGGCCGTCGCCGGCGGTGGCGAGGATCTCGTTGGCCAGCGTCACCGGGCCGATCACCGGATGCCGGAACGCCGTCTCCCCGCCGCGCTTGACCCGCACGTCCTGCCGGTGCCACAGCTCGGCGAACTCGCCGCTCGCCGCGGTCAGTTCGGCGGCCAGCGCGGCGGCGGGCCCCGGCGCGGTCAGTTCGGCGGTGTGCAGGTGCGCGACGCTGTTGCGGGCGACCCGGTCCCAGTCGGCGAAGACCGTCCGGGCGGCCGGGTGCAGGAAGGTGTAGCGGATCGAGTTGCGCCGTCCGGGCGGCCAGTCGCCGATCCCGCTCATCAGCGCGAGCGCCTCGGCGTTCGCCGCGAGCACGTCGTTGACCTCGTTGAGGACGAACGCGGGGCTGGGCCGCAGCGAGTCCAGCATCAGCAGCAGGCCGGGGCGGACGGGCCGCGGACCGGCGGGGCGGCGGCGAGGCGTCCGCCCCGCGACCCGGTCGGCGAGGGCGAGCAGGTGCGCGTGCTCGTCGTCGCCGAGGCGCAGGGCGCGGGCGAGCGCGTCGAGCACCGAGTCGCTGGGCGCGGTCTCGCGGCCCTGCTCGATCCGGGTGTAGTAGTCGACGCTCACCCCGGCGAGCGCGGCCAGTTCCTCCCGGCGCAGCCCGGGCAGGCGGCGCGGGCGCGGACCGACCGGCAGCCCGACGTCGGCCGGGCCGATCCGTCCTCGCCGGGCTCGGAGGAACTCCGCCAGAGCGTTCATGCCGTCGAGTCTGCCACCGGACGCTCCAGCCCTGGGTGGCCGTGTCGCACCCAGGTATGCCGCGGCCTTCCGTGCACCTCCGGACGCGGACGAGGCTCGTCGCATGACCTACGCATTGATCATCGGAGGCGGCTCCGGTATGGGCCTGGCCCTGGCCCGGACCCTGCTCACCGGCGGAAGGGACGTGACGATCGTCGGCCGGTCCGATAACCGGCTCGCCGCGGCCCGAGCGGAACTCGACCACCATGGGCTGAGCACCGTCCGGGCCGACATCGGCAGCGAAGAGGACGTGGCCGGGCTGTTCGCACATGTCGGAAAGGTGGAGCACGTCGTGGTCACGGCGGCGGACGCGACCGGAGCCTACGGCCGCACCACCGACGTCGCCACGGCGACCGCCAGGTCCTTCCTGGACACCAAGCTGCTCGGTGCCTGGCTCGTCGCCAAGCACGGAGCCGGCCGGGTGACCGGGTCGATCACCTACACCTCGGGCATCAACGCCTACCGTCCGAACGGCTCCAACACCATCGTCGCCGCGGCCAACGGCGCCCTCGCCTCGCTCGCGTACGGGCTGGCGGTCGAGCTGGCGCCCGTCCGGGTGAACGTCGTCTCGCCCGGCTGGGTCGACACCCCCATCTGGGAGCAGCTCGCCATGGACAAGCAGGCGGCGTTCGCCGACCTGGCCGGACGCCTCCCCGCCCGGCGCGTCGGCACCCCGGAGGACATCGCCCAAGCCTTCACATCCGTGATGGGCAACGGCTTCATCACCGGAACCGTCCTCCATGTTGACGGCGGCCACCGCCTCACCTGACCGCGTGCCACCCGATGGCGCGGCTAGTTCCGGGTCGCGCCGACGCGCTGGGCGAGGGCCTTGTTCAGTGCGTGGAACTGCGGGAGGGTGCGGTCGGTCAGCTGGTTCTGGAAGAGGGGGACCGCGACGCCGGTGAACCGCTCGCTCTGCGTGAGCCTGACGCGGCCGGGGGCGATCGGCTCGATCAGGAAGCGGTGCTCGCCGTCGAAGATCCCGCCGGGGCCGATCCTGCCGATCCAGCGGAGCTCCCGGCCGGGGGCGGCCTCCAGCACGGTCGGCGTGAAGGTGGTGTCCCCGCCCTGGTCGCGCATGACGTTGCGCAGGGTCGCCCCCTTCTCCAGCCGCCCGCTGGAGGAGACGATGAACGGGTTCCACTGGGGATAGGCGGGCAGGTCGCTCAGGACCGTCCACACCTGCTCGGGCGTGGCGTCGATCTCGATCGAGGCGCGCAGGGTGAAGGGACGCAGGTTGGTCCAGGTCGCGTAGCCCGCCAGCAGGACGGCGACGATCCCGAACGCGATCAGCAGGCGGCGGCGCTTCGGCCGGCGCGTCCGGGCGGGGGCGGGGGTGGGGGCCGTGGTGGTCATGTCCGCTTCTCCTTCGCGGGGAGGACGCCGGACAGGGCGGCGTCGACGAGCTTCTCGGCATAGGCGCGGTGGATGGGCCGGCCGGTGATGAGCAGCCGGTAGTACAGGGCCCCGGAGAGCTGGTCGAACAGCAGCTCCGGGTCGGTGTCCGGGCGCAGGTCGCCGCGCCGGCGGGCCCGGTCGATCAGCCCGATGGCCAGGGCGTTGCGCTGCTCGAAGACCGCGCGGACCAGCGCCCCGATGTCGGGGTGCCGCGCGGCCGCCGCGACCAGCTCGCCGACGAGGCCGGACGAGGGGTCGTCCGGCGCGTGCCCGGGCCCGGCCCGGCGCGTCCGGTCCAGCCCCAGCGCGATCTGCTCCAGGTAGTCGACGAGGTCGGCCCGCAGGTCCCCGGTGTCGGGCACGGGGACCTCGTCCTGCATGCGGGCGATCACGGCGATGGCCAGGTGGTCCTTGGTGGGCCAGCGCCGGTACAGCGTGGTCTTGGCGACGGCCGCCGACCTGGCGACCTTGTCCACCGTGAAGGCCGCGTAGCCGTTGGCCAGCAGCTCCTGCTCGGCGGCCCGCAGGATCTGCTCGTCGGCGCCGGCGTCGCGGGGCCTGCCGCGGCGTGCTGAGGGAGGCATCCCTCTCCTTTCGATACGCACGTTTCGTAATTCGACCGTACCCGCCCGGACGGAATTACGCAACGTGCGTATCGGAAAGAAGGCGTCAGCCCGCGACCGGGAAGTTGCCGCGGAAGGTATTGCGCGGATCACGGTGGTGCTTGATGCGGCGCAGGCGGTCGAGCGCGGCGGGGCCGAAGGCGTCGGCCGCGCTCTCCGCCGGATTGAGAAAGGTGAGGGGCTTGCGGCCGCTCACGGGGAGGGCGTCGGCGAGGGCACGCTGCCGGGCGGCGACGGCGCGGGCCGTCGCCGGATCGGACGGGATGCCGAACAGGTAGAGGGCGTAGGGCTCGGTCAGCGGGCCGTGCGGCGTGTCGCTCGGACGGGTGAACGCGCCGCCCAGGTGCCGGATCTGGACGCTCAGCAGCGGGGCGACCGGGTCGGCGAGCAGCGTCTTGGCGGCGGTGTCGTCCAGGTCGGTGAGCAGTTCGGCGCGCGACAGGCCGGGTCCGGGTTCGGTGGGCTCGGCGGTGATCGTGCCGAGTTCGGAGACCGCCATGACCCGCCTGGAATCGGACAGCGGCCGGGGCAGGCGGTCCAGCGGAGCGAGCAGATCGCGCGCCTGCCCGGCGTCGCCGAGGTGGGTGGCGTCGATGGCGACCATGGGGTCGGCTCCGGGGAAGTGCAGCAGATCGAGCCAGACGGTCAATTCGCCGGGGGCCGTGGCGGTGATCCGCCGGTAGGCGTCCATCACCTCGGGGGCGTGCTCGGCCGTCCACAGCATCCGGCCTCCGTACAGGCGCGGGGCGGGATGCAGGGCCAGTTCGAGGGCGGTGACGACGGCGAAGTCGCCGCCTCCGCCGCGCAGCGCCCAGAACAGGTCGGCGTCGGTGCCGGCGGTGACATGCCGTTGCCGGCCGTCGGCGTCGACGATGTCGAACGCCGTGACGCTGTCGGCGACCCAGCCGTGCGCGCGGCCGAACCAGCTCAGCCCGCCGCCGAGGGCGACGCCGGCGACGCTGACGACCGGGGAACTGCCGGGCAGCCCGGTCAGCCCGTGCGGCGCCGCGGCGGCCTGCAGCCGTCCGGACGGCACGCCGGCGCCGACGCGGGCGCGGCGGGCGGCGGCGTCGATCTCCACCGTGCCGAGCCGGCCGGTGCGGAGCAGGACGGTGCCGCCGGTGCGGCCGGTGGCGCCGTGCCCGTTCGGCTGGGTCGCGATGCCCAGCCCCTCGGTCCGGGCGAACCGGACCAGCGCGGCGACGTCGCCGGCGTCGGCGGCCTCGACCACGGCCGCGGCCGGCTGCTCGACGGCCAGGTTCCAGGGGCGGCGGGCGTCGTCGAAGCCCGGCTCGCCGGGCAGCAGTACCCGTCCCTGGACGGCGGTTCGCAGGGTGTTCAACTCGTTCATCGTCTTCCTGTGGTTCGGAGTCGCCGCTCGCACGGCGGCGGAGGTCAGCCGAAGATCGCGGCGGGGTCGCCGGTGTACCAGGTGTTGTCGATGCGCATGCGGCGGATCACCCAGCGGTCCCCGTCCCGGATCAGCTCGACGTCGTAGGGGTTAGTCAGCAGGGCGAAGGTGCCGTGGTCGGCGGCCAGCAGGTGCTGCGCCTCCACCAGCGCGGTCAGGCGCGCGGTGTCGCCGGCGACGGCGATGCGGGGGTTGGTGATCTGGTGGGTGGTGTCCACCCGTCCGGCGAACAGGGCCAGGATCGTGGTGACGATGGTGCCGCGGCCCGTCATCAGCGGCGGGTGCCCGCCCCAACGGGCCGCCGCCGGACGGAAGTCCAGTTCGGCGTCGGCGGCGAAGGCGGCGGCGAACAGGTCCTCGTCCTTCAGGTCCTGGCCGAGGCCGAAGCGGTAGAGCGCGTCCAGGATCTCGGTCCGGTCCCGCAGCTCCCGCGCGACGGCGCCGGCGTCGGCGGCCGATGCGGATAGCGCACGTTCCTCGGTGACGTACATGCGTGTCCCCCGTACAGGTCGGAGTGGTCGGCGAGCGGTTCCACTCTCGGCCGGGACCCATCGCGGATCAACGCGCCGCTGTGCAACGATCGTCAAGCCTGACTTAACGATGAGGGGGACGCATGCTGGAGCGGCACGAGATCGAGGCGCTGCTCACCCTCGCCGAGGAGCTGCACTTCGGCCGCACCGCCGAGCGGCTGCACGTGTCGACCGCCCGGATCAGCCAGACCATCGCCAAGCTGGAGCGCCGCGTCGGGGTGCCGCTGTTCGACCGCACCAGCCGCCGGGTGGAGCTCACGGCGGCGGGACGGCGGCTGCACGAGCGGCTGCGCCCGGCCTGGGACCAGATCACCGATGCCGTCGAGGAGGCCGTCGCCGCCGGCCGCGGCCTGACCGGCACCCTGCGGGTCGCGTTCGTCGGCGCCGCCGGCGGGCAGCTGCTGGCCGGGGCCGCCGACCTGTTCCGGCGGCGTTGCCCCGACTGCGACGTCAGCCTGCGCGAGGCGCAGATGACCGACCTGATGCCGTGGCTGCGCGACGGCGAGGTCGACCTGGCCCTCGGCACCTTCCCCGTCGACGAACCCGGCATCGCCACCGGCGCGGTCCTGGTGTCGGAGGCGCGCATGCTCGCCGTGCCGGTCGGGCACCCGTTCGCGCGCCGCTCGTCCGTCCGCCTGGAGGACCTGGCGCGGACGCCCCTGCTCCAGCTCCCCGGCACGCTGCCCGAGTCCCTCCGCCGCGACCGCACCCCCGCCGCGACACCGTCCGGACGGCCGATCCCCCCGGGCCCCTCGGCCGCCACCTTCAACGAGATGCTCACCCTCATCGGCGCCGGCCGCGGCGTCTTCCCGGTCGGCGCGCAGGCCAGGCGCTACTACGCCCGCCCCGACGTCGCCTACATCCCCTTCGCCGACGCCCCGCCCCTGCGCTGGGGCCTGCTGTGGCGGGCCGACAACGCCACGGCCCGCGTCCTGGCCTTCACCGAGGCCGCCCACGACCTCCTGCACGGCGACGGAGCGCGCGGCTGATCGCTGAGAGCGAACGTTGCTGCGGAAACAAAATGCTGCTCCGTTTTCTTGAGTGTGTATGACTCAACTTGAGGTTGGGTCGTCGATGGACTTGGAGCTGAGCATGAGCGAAACCCTGACGCTGCCGGTGCTGCCCCTGGAAGACGGGGTCGTTCTGCCCGGCATGGTGGTCCCCCTGGACCTGTCCGAGAACGGCGAGGTCCGGGCGGCCATCGAGGCCGCGCGGGCGGCGGCCCAGTCCCGGGGGCCGGGCATCCGGTCGGTGAGCAAGCCGCGGGTGCTGCTGGTGCCCCGGCTGAACGGGCGGTACTCCGACGTCGGCACGCTCGGCGTCATCGAGCAGGAGGGGCGGCTGCCCGGCGGCGAGCCGGGCGCGGTCGTCCGCGGTGTGTCGCGGGTGCGGATCGGGACCGGGACGACCGGGCCGGGCGCGGCGCTGTGGGTCGAGGGGACCGTGCTGGAGGCGCCGCCGGCGTCCGGGCGGGCCCAGGAGCTGGCCAAGGAGTACAAGGGCCTGGTCAGCGCGATCCTGCAGAAGCGCGGCGCGTGGCAGGTCGTGGACGTGGTGCAGCAGATCGACGACCCGTCCACGCTGGCCGACAACTCCGGGTACGCGCCGTACCTGACCGACGAGCAGAAGATCGAGGTCCTGGAGACCACCGACGTGGTCGAGCGGCTCGAGCTGGTGATCGGCTGGACGCGCGACCACCTCGCCGAGCTGGACGTGGCGGAGACCATCCGCAAGGACGTCCAGGAGGGCATGGAGAAGACGCAGCGGGAGTTCCTGCTGCGGCAGCAGCAGGAGGCCATCCGCAAGGAGCTGGCCGAGCTGAACGGCGACCCCGCCGACGAGGAGGACGACTACCGGGCCCGGATCGAGGCCGCGAACCTCCCCGAGAAGGTGCGCGAGGCGGCGCTGAAGGAGGTCGACAAGCTGGAGCGGTCGTCCGACGCCTCGCCGGAGGGCGGCTGGATCCGCACGTGGCTCGACACCGTCCTCGACATCCCGTGGAACGAGCGGACCGAGGACGCCTACGACATCGCGGGCGCCCGCGAGATCCTGGACGCCGACCACGCCGGGCTGGACGACGTGAAGGAGCGCATCGTCGAGTACCTGGCCGTGCGCAAGCGGCGCGAGGACCGCGGCCTCGGCGTCGTCGGCGGGCGCAGGAGCGGCGCGGTGCTGGCGCTGACCGGTCCCCCCGGCGTGGGCAAGACCTCGCTGGGCGAGTCGGTCGCGCGGGCCATGGGACGCGAGTTCGTCCGTGTCGCCCTGGGCGGCGTGCGGGACGAGGCCGAGATCCGCGGCCACCGCCGGACCTACGTGGGCGCGCTCCCCGGACGCATCGTCCGGGCGATCCGCGAGGCCGGCTCGATGAACCCGGTCGTCCTGCTGGACGAGGTCGACAAGGTCGGCGCCGACTACCGGGGCGACCCGACGGCGGCGCTGCTGGAGGTCCTCGACCCCGAGCAGAACCACACCTTCCGGGACCACTACCTGGAGGTCGAGCTCGACCTGAGCGACGTGCTGTTCCTCGCCACCGCGAACGTGGTCGAGGCCATCCCCGGGCCGCTGCTCGACCGGATGGAGCTGGTGCAGCTGGACGGCTACACCGAGCACGAGAAGGTCACCATCGCCCGCGACCACCTGCTGCCGCGCCAGCTCGACAAGGCCGGGATGGAGGCGGCCGAGGTGGGCTTCGGCGACGACGCGCTGCGGATGCTGGCGGCCGAGTACACCCGCGAGGCCGGCGTCCGGTCCCTGGACCGCTCGATCGCGCGGGTCCTGCGGAAGATCGCCGCGAACGTGGCGCTGGAGAAGGCGACGCTGCCGGTCTCGATCGGCGCGGCCGACCTCAAGGACTACCTGGGACGGCCCAGGTTCACCCCGGAGGTCGAGCTGAGCCGGGGCGAGCGCCGCACCGGCGTGCCGGGCGTGGCGACGGGCCTCGCGGTCACCGGCGCGGGCGGCGACGTCCTCTACATCGAGGCGTCGCTGGCCGACAAGGAGACCGGGGACACCGGCGTGACGCTCACCGGGCAGCTCGGCGACGTCATGAAGGAGTCGGCCCGGATCGCGCTGTCCTACCTGCGCTCGCGCGGCGCGGAGCTGGAACTGCCGGTCGGCGACCTGAAGGACCGAGGCGTGCACGTCCACGTGCCCGCCGGCGCGATCCCGAAGGACGGCCCGAGCGCCGGCATCACGATGACGGCGGCCCTCGCGTCGCTGCTGTCCGGGCGGCCCGTCCGCGCGGACGTGGCGATGACCGGCGAGGTGTCGCTGACCGGGCGGGTGCTGCCGATCGGCGGCCTGAAGCAGAAGCTGCTGGCCGCGTCCCGGCTCGGCATCACCACGGCGATCGTGCCGAAGCGCAACGAGCCCGACCTCGAGGACGTCCCGGCCGAGGTGCTGGAGAGCATGACGGTCTTCACCGTCAGCGACGTCCGCGAGGTGCTGGACCTGGCACTGGAGCCGGCCACGACCGCGGTCGCGGCCTGACCCGGGCGAACGCCCGCGCCCGCGCCCGCACGGGCGCGGGCGTTCGCATGCCCGCATTACGGGCGAACCGGAATGGAGCGGTGCACATAGTCCGGCACGGCCCGGGGACGACGAGCCGAATGTTGGTGGAGATGTGGCAGCCCGCGGCGCCGGGCGAACGGGTCCGGTGGTACGTCGTCGCGCTGCGGGCCGTCGTCGTGCTGATCGCGCTGGGCCTGCTCGGCGTCTTCTTCTACTTCGCGTTCAAGCTCACGCTGACGCCCGTCCACGACAACGGCCAGGCGGGCGGCAACACCGACCCCGGCCGCTCGCTGCGCTTCTACCTGGACCGCCCCACCAAGGAGGCGTTCCTCCAGGTGGGCGGCAACCTCGCGCTCCTGGCACCCCTCGGCGTACTGCTCCCGCTCGTGTGGACGACCCTGCGCGGCCCGCTGCGCCTGGCCCTCCTGAGCGGGATCCTCTCCCTGACCATCGAGACGATCCAGGGCCTACTGGTCATGGGACGGGCGTTCGACATAGACGACGTGATCCTCAACGTGGCAGGCGTAGTGATCGCCTACCTACTCCTGGGCCGCCGCCTGTCCAAATCCCTCCGAGGCACCTAGCCCCCCTTCGTTGACCTGCGGCGTGTTGTTGTTATGAGCGGCCGGAAAACAACAACACGC
>NZ_JBEYTW010000161.1:0-10720 GCF_040643275.1 Spirillospora sp. NPDC047418 | reverse complement strand
GTGGGCGTCTTCGGCGGCCAGGTCGCACAGGGCCAGGTCGGAGGTGCCGGACGGGGTGTCCCACAGTTCCAGCCGCCGCTGCCGGACGGCGTCCCTGCGGCGTTCTTCGACGGCGTCGGGTGCCAGGCGCCGCGCGATCCGGTTGATGCGGCGGCGCAGTTGCCCGGTGGTCTGCTCGGGGGCCTTGTCCAGTGCCGCGCTCTCGAGGCGCCGGGCCGCGTCCTGGGGCAGGTGCTCGGTGACATCGCAGATGACACGGGCCTTGGCCAGGTCCAGACGCCCGGCCTCCAAAGCGTCCCCCGTCCGGGCGAGGGGGCCGGTGAGTTGCTCGGCGAGGTGGACCAGGGTGGCGGCGCTGTTGCCGGTGACGGTGAGCGCGGCGGCGACCTCTTCGGTGACCGACTCGCGGGCCGACAAGATCCGGTAGTCCGGATCACCGGACTCCTCCTCAACGCTGCGGCGCCGGGCGAGTTCGGCGATCGCAGCCAGCTCCCGCGCCTGAGCCCAAGAGGTCTGACGCCGCGCAGCGGCCGCGACCTGCAGAAGCTCATCATCGCCCAGATCGACCAGGCGGTTCTTCCCACCGGACAGACAGATCGCCAATTGCGGGCCAGGCGGAAACCACTCCCGATCTTCCCATTCACGCTGACCACTGACAATTTCAACAACCCCGACGGGCGCTGCCACGAAGGCTCACCTCCCAACCCACAATTCCTGCACCAATCATACGCGACACCCACGCCAACAATGCTGGACAATCCGGATACGCCACATTTCTGTCACCGATTATTTTCCGGCCTGCACCACAAAAAGGACGCCCCGCACGGCCACCGACCATCCAACGGGCAAGCGCACACTGCACGACAAGTCGCCGGTTAACCTGAGCGCGCGCTTCGCGCGCGCCATCACCGACAACCCCCGCCACCCCTCCTCCTCGCCGACCGCTTTTCCGCGCGAAGCGCGACGCAGGCAGCACCCCGCACCGACCCGCAGATGAACACCCCACCCAAACCGACCACCGCAACCAACGTGCCAGCAACCGGCAACACGCAGAAACGGACGCAGCCACCTTCGGAAGGCCACCTCAACCGCCCACCCACAGCAACCACACAAAAACCGAGAAAACAAAGACCTCAGCCCCGCGCACGAGCTAAGCGAACACGACAGCAAGAAAGCGGCTAAAGCAGAAGATGCGCACCCACCTCAGCCGTCCATCCAGAACAGAACGGCAAGAGGATAAGGCCAGGCGGCTTCATGAGAGCGCCGGAGGCGTATTCAATAGAGTGCCCCCGCCCGAACCGGGCGGGGGCGCTTCTTGGTGGTGGTAGTGGCCAGTTGGGTTAGTCGGCGACTAGGCGGGAGCCCCAGCCGCCGGTCGTGTATTCGCGTTGGCGGCGGACGGCGTAGTGGCCCGGGGTGCAGCCGGAGGCGCCGTGCTCGGGGTGCAGCAGATAGACGGGGGCGGACGCCTCGAAGACGCCGATGGCGAGGCCGCTGGAGTCGTACACGTGCTTCGTCCAGCGGCAGGTGCCGGGGTCGGCGACGAGGGTGTGCGGGTTGCCGCCCGCCTCGCCTCGCAGGAGTTCGATGCCGTCGGGCGGGACGTCCGTCCAGCGGGCCTCCGGCCAGAAGGACAGGGACGCCGAGATCTCGGACACGGGGATGACGATCAGGTCGCCCTGGGCTTGGAGCCCGTCGACGATCGGGATGCTCACCGACTGCTCGAGGTGGTCGAGGACGGGGAGTCCGGTCTGCAGGGAAAGGGACGCGAGGGTCACAGTCATGGGGATCACCTTCAGGTTCGGCGGACGAGGCGGGAGTACTGGTCGGCGGACAGCCCGTAGGTCCAGCCGGCGGCGGCGACCGGGTCCTCGATGGCGCCCGGCACGGTCAGCCCGTACCGGCGGCGGTGGCCGTCGCGTTCGGTGGAGCCGTTGACGGCGAGCAGCACCCTGGTCTGGACGCGCAGGTCGTAAAGCTGCAGTTCCGAGCCGGGGTTGCCGGGGTCCGGGGCGGTGGCTACGGGCCGCAGGCCCGCCTGGTCGATGTAGTCGCCCCAGCCGATCTTCTCGATGGCGCACCGGCGGACCTCGACGTTGGTCTCTCGCGCGATCCGTTCGACGCTCGGAGCGTCGATCACCCAGGGCGGCACCCTCATGCCGTGCCAGGCGTGCACGTCGGAGCCGTCGGCGTACCGGAGCGCGGGGCCGTCCGGGCGGTGCAGCCGCACCTGCCCCTCGTCGCCCCAGACCTCGGTGTGGATCTCGACGGGCCGTTCGGACACGACGCACACGTGCTCGCGCGGCCACCACCAGCCGCAACTCCGGCCCGCCATGGCCCACAGGTCGAGCACACGCTTCTGCTCGGACGTGAACACCACACCGGACGTCCGGCGAACGGCGTCGTAGTGGGCCACCCAAGAGACGCACAGGGCGTCATACCAGGGGGCGGCCCTCCGGATCTCGTTGACCGACCGCAGAGCCCGGCGGAGAGTGCTCTGGGACGATGCCGCCATCGGCGCGCGCACCAGCTGCCGCAACATCTGGTCCAGCCGCCGGTAGCCCCGCATGACCTCGGCGTCCAGCTGCACGGACAGTCGGCTGATCAACTTGCGGAAACGCGTCGGCAGTGGCCACTCGGAGAGGTTTTCCGCGGTCTCGTTCGGCCGTAGACGGGTGCCCGGTGGGACCGTCTCCAGGGCCGCGAGCGGCGAGGACACCCAGTGGAAACGCGGTGGATCGAGGCCGATCAGCCGGTACAGCTCGGAGACGGCGGTCTCGGCGGCCGGGCGGTCGGCGGGCGCGGTGGTGAGCAGATGCCCGAGCCATTCCGCGCGGATGTCGGCAGCTTCCCGCTGCGCGAAGTCGCTCACCGGATGAGGGCGGCGACGCCCCTTTCATAGATCATGACGCCGGATCCTGGCAGACCGAAGCCCCACCTGTCCAGCCCTCAGCCCCTCGCTCCACCCGAAACCCCGACACCCCGACACCCCGACCACCTAAGCCGTCCCCGGCTCGACACCCCCGACTAAGGCGGTCTAAGGCGGCGTAGATAGGGCGTCGTCCCCATGTGGCGGGTGGGGGCTTAGGACGAACCTTGTACATGTCGGGCCACGAGGGCCCGGCGGGAACAAGGAGAACGGCATGATCCGCCCGGAGTTCGACAAGGTGATCATCAACGACCGCGTACGCGTGCTGCGCGCCGAGGCGAAGGACGCCCGCCGCGCCCGCATCGCGAAGGCGCTCAAGCGGTGACGCCCCCGGCCTGTCCGCGAACGTCCACGCTCGCGGCCCGTCCGCGAAGGTCCACGCCCCCGCCCGCACAGGGCCGGGGGCGTTCTTCGTCTCAGCCGGCGGGCGTCCAGCCACGCCCGCGCCGCCGCCGCCGACCGACCCGGCGGCGAGTGCGGCGCATCTCCCGGTCGACACGGCGCCTCCGGATGGCCTGCCCCATGCCGGTCTCAAGGCCGAGGGCCAGGCGGAGCCCGTCGGCAACCTCATAGGCCCGGCTATCCAGGCCGTAGATCTGCAGATTGGGCAGGTAGGCGAACGCCAGGCCGCGTTCCGGGTCGGCGAACGCCAGCCCACCGGCGGCCGAGCAGCCGAAGGCGCTCGCGGATCCCATCGAGGCGGCGGCGACGAAGTAGCCGAGTCCCTTCGCCATGGCCCAGCCGAACACGCGGTCCTCTTTCATCGTGACGATGGCGGAGAGGCGGGCGGTCCGTGCGGGGGAGATGAGCCGGACACCGTCCACATCCCCGATCAGGGCGGCGTACATGCGTGCGAGGGCGTGGGCGGTCATCATGCCGCGATAAGGGGCGTCCATGGTCAGGCGATCGGCCCGGTTCATCATGGCGGCGTCCTCGTCCTGGAACGCATGCGGGATGACCCGGTGGAACAGCGAACCCGCCGGGAACTCCAGGAGCGGGTCCCTTTCCTCTTCTTCTTCCAGCCGGGCGACCCGTGGCAGGTGCCTCGCGGGGACGCCGATGAACAGGTCTTCGGGGACGCCGAGGGGTTCGGCGACCTCATTCCGCAGGATCTCGGGGAGGGGGCGTCCGGTGACCCGGCGGGCGACCTCACCCAGGATGTACCCGAAGGTCAGCGAGTGCTGGCCGGTCGCGGCGCCTGCCCGCCACAGCGGACGCAGATCGGCGATCCGCGCGCATGTCCCGTCCCAGTCTGCGAGGTCGTCGAAGACGAGGCCGTCCGGTGCCTGCGGGACCCCGGAGGAGTGGGTGAGGACGTGCGCCACAGTGATGTCGGTCTTGCCGTGGGCGCCGAACTCTGGCCAGTAGGCGGCGACCGGGACGCCGTACTCGATCAGGCCCCGCTCGGCCAACACATGGACGACGGTCGAGACCAGGTTGACGCCGGCCGCAGGGAAGAGCGTCCGGTCGTCCACCGGGCGGCCGGTGGACGTGTCCGCGCGACCGGCGTGCACGTCGACGACGGGTTCGCCGTGTAAGTAGGCCGAGATCTGCAGCCCGACCTCGGCGCCCGACGCGACCAGCCCGTCGGCCATCTCCTGGACGCGGGATTGGACGTCCACCGCCCGGTCCTCCTAGTCCCGGGCGTTCGCCGGCTTCAGCGGGCTGCGGCCCCGGATCAGGTCGGCGGCCCGTTCGGCGATGGCGATCGTCGGGGCGTTGGTGTTGCCGCGCGGGACGGACGGCATGACCGAGGCGTCCACGACCCGCAGGTCCTCGACGCCCCGGACGCGCAGGGACGTGTCGCAGACGGCGTCGCCATCGCCCATCGCGCACGTGCTCGTCGGGTGGAACAGCGTCGCGACCTGCCGCCGGACGAAGCCGGCGATCGCCTCGTCCGACTCGACCTGCTCGCCCGGTGCCCACTCGCCGCCGACCAGGGACGCGAGGGGCCCGGTCGCGGCGATCTCGCGGGCCTGCCGGACGCCGGCGACGAGGATGTCCAGGTCGGCCTTGGCGGCGAGGTAGGCGGGGTCGATCAGCGGCTTGGCGCAGGGGTTGGCGGAGCGGAGGGTCAGCGCGCCGCGGCTCTCGATCGCGATGGCGGTGACCATGACGGACAGCAGCCGCTCGGACGACTCGGTGAGGCCCTGGTTCACGAACGGCGTCGGGAGGACGTGGTACTGCAGGTCGGGGGCGGGCAGGCCCTCGACCGTCCGGACGAATCCACCCGCCTCGGCGACGTTCGACGCATAGGGCCCGCGCGCCAGGGCCTGGTACAGGGCGAAGGCACGCGCGTTCGCCTGCTCCCACAGCACCTTCGTGCGCGGGGTCGCGAACATGACGTTCACGAACGGGTGGTCCTGGAGCCCCTGGCCCACCGGGGAGTCGACGATGACGTCGATGCCGAGGGAGCGCAGGTGGTCGGCCGGGCCGATCCCCGACAGCATCAGGAGCTGCGGGCTGTTCACCGACCCGCCGGACAGGATCACCTCGGCGTCGGCGCGCGCCGAATGGGTCTCGCCGCGGGCCTCGTAGCGGACCCCGGTGGCACGGCCGTCCTCGATCACGACGCGGGAGACCAGGGCGTCGGTGACGACGGTGAGGTTCGGCCGGTTCTCGATCGGATGCAGGTAGCCGGCGGCGGTCGACCAGCGCCTGCCGCGCTTGTGGGTGACCTGGTAGAAGCCGACGCCGTCCTGATCGGCGGCGTTGAAGTCGGGGTTCGCGGCGAGGCCGTACGCCTTCGCGGACTGCACCCACGCGCGGGTCAGCGGGTGCCTGTAGCGCGGATCCTCGACGCGGAGCGGGCCGCCGACGCCGTGGTAGGGCAGGTCGCCGCGCTGCTGGTCCTCGGCGCGGCGGAAGTAGGGCAGCAGGTCCTCATAGCCCCAGCCGGCGCAGCCGTGGGAGTCGCGCCAGGTGTCGTAGTCGTGCCGGGCGCCCCGGATGTAGATCATCGCGTTGGTGGACGAGCTGCCGCCGAGCGTCCGCCCCCGCGGCCAGTACACGCTGCGGCCGGCGGCGTGCTCCTGCGGGGTGGTCGCGTAGTCCCAGTCGTACGGGCCCTTGATCAGCGAGGCCACCGCGGCCGGGATGTGGATCTCCGGTGCGTCGTCGGGCGGCCCCGCCTCCAGCAGCAGCACCTTGACGGACGGGTCCTCGGTGAGTCGGGCCGCGAGAACACAGCCGGCACTCCCCGCACCCACGATGATGTAGTCGTACACGGCGGCCTCCGGGGTCTTTCCGGGAACCCTACCGAACGGCCTTCTACGTGCGGCAGGGCTAGGCTGCGTCCCATGGCGAAGAACAGGGACAACCCCGTCGTGCTCTCGCGGATCTACACCCGGACCGGGGACGACGGCACCACCGCGCTGGGCGACGCGTCGCGGACCCGCAAGACCGATCCGCGCCTCGCCGCCTACGCCGACGTCGAGGAGGCCAACGCCGCGATCGGGACGGCCCTCGCGCTCGGTTCGCTCCCCGAGGACGTCGTCGCGCTGCTGATCCGCGTCCAGAACGACCTGTTCGACGTGGGCGCCGACCTGTGCGCGCCGGTGGTACCCGACCCGCAGTACCCGCCGCTGCGCGTCGAGCCGTCCTACATCGAGCGGCTGGAGGAGGCGTGCGACGAGCACAACGCCGCCCTGCCGACGCTGCGCAGCTTCATCCTCCCCGGCGGGACGCCCGGCGCCGCGCTGCTGCACGTCGCCCGGACGGTGACACGGCGCGCCGAACGCACCACCTGGGCGGCGATCGAGGCGCACGGCAGCGCCAGCGGCGAGACCCCCGAGGACGGCGAGACCCCCGAGACCCCCGAGACCTCCGCGACCGGCGAGACCGTCGTGGGCGGCGTCAACCCGCTCACCGCCAAGTACCTCAACCGGCTGTCGGACCTGCTGTTCATCCTGTGCCGCGTCGCGAACGCCGAGCACGGCGACGTGCTGTGGAAGCCCGGCGGCGAGCGCTGAGGGTGGGGCTAACCCCACCCCCGGTTCACCGGCTCCCCACCTGGTGACGACGTTCCCTCCAGGCCAGGCTGGTCATGTACGAGGGCATGGCACGAAGGCATTGCACGAGGGCACGGCGACAACGGGAGTGAGCACGTGAGGACCCTGACGGGCACGGTCGTTCTGGCAGCGGCGGCGGTGGCGCTGACCGGCTGCGGCAACGTGAGCCTCGGCGGCACCCGCCACGAGGACCGCTCCTACACCGCGCCGGCCGGCGTCACCGCGCTGAAGATCAAGACGACGGGGAGCAAGGTCGAGGTGACCGCGTCCGACTCCCCCGGCATCAAGGTCGAGGAGCGGCTGCGCTGGTCCAACGACAAGAACAAGCCGAAGGCGAAGCACACCGTCGAGGGCGACACGCTCTCGCTCAACGCGAAGTGCGGGACGCAGGCGATCGGGTTCGCCGCCTCGTGCGGGGTCTCCTACCGGGTCAGGGTGCCGCGCTCCATGGCCGTGCAGATCGCCAACCAGGACGGGGCGATCGTCGCGTCCGGGCTCGCCGGGGCGGTGACGCTGCACAGCGACAACGGCTCGATCACCGCGACGGACCTGCGGGCGTCCACCGCGTCCCTCACCTCCGTCGACGGATCGCTGCGCGTCTCGGGCCGCGTCACCACCGCCGACCTGCGCAGCGACAACGGTTCCGTGGACGCGACCGGGCTCACCGCCGACAAGGTGACGGCCCGCTCCAGCGACGGCCGCATCCGCCTCGGCGGGAAGATCACCACGGTGGACGCGCACAGCGACAACGGCGGCATCGAGGCGGACGGGCTGGCGGCCGACCGGATCACCGCCCGGACCAGGGACGGCGGCATCAGCCTGCGCCTCACCGCTCCGCCCGCGAACATCGTCGCGAACACCGACAACGGCTCCGTCCTCGTCCGCCTCCCGACCGAACCGGCCTACGCGATCAGCGCGTCCACCGACAACGGCCGCAAGCGGATCGACGCGGCGATCCACGAGGACTCCCGCTCCGAGCGGCGGATCAAGCTCACCACCCGCGACGGCGGCATCTCCGTCTCGCCGAACTAGCGGACCGTGTAGGGGCCCTGCCGGGCCGACCCGGCGGACGGGACGCGCGGCAGGGCCAGCCGGGCGCCGCCGTTGACCGCGACGGTCGTCCCGGCGAGGTGCTGCAGGACGTGCGCGACTCCGTCGGTGTTCGTGTCGAGCAGCTTCAGGTTCACGTTCTTCAGCCGGTCGCACTTGTCGTGGTAGCAGGGGTCGTACGCCTTGCCGGCCCGGCCGCCGAACGTCTTGGCCTCGGCGGCGGTCTTCACGCCCTCGGCGCCGGTGGCGATGCCGCCGGACGGGATGCCCCGCTCGACGAACGGGCCGTAGTCGGAGCGCCCGTCGAACTCGCTCTCGCTCGTCGGCAGGTGGCGGCCCTTGAAGTAGTCGCGGAACATCTTCTCGATCGCCCCCGACCCGGCGGGCGCCCGGGTGCCGCCGCCGGTGGAGTGGTCGCCGTCGTAGACGCCGCGGGTGCCGTTCGGCGAGCCGAGCATGTCGAGGTTGATGTTCAGCGCGATCTTCTCCCGCTCGCCCGCCGGCAGCGACTTCACGTAGTGCGCGGAGCCGCGCAGGCCCTCCTCCTCGGCGCCCCACCAGGCGAACCGGACCCGGTTGTGCAGGCCCTTGCCGAGGTCCTTGATCTTCCCGGCGATCGCGAGGAGGGCGGCGGCGCCGGTGCCGTTGTCGTTGATCCCCGGCCCGGCCGGGACGCTGTCGAGGTGCGCGCCGACCAGCACCACGTTGCCGGCGTCCCCCCGCTCGGTGTCGGCGACGACGTTCGCGGACGACGTCTTCCCGTGCACCGTGTCGGTCTTCACGCGCAGCTTCAGCCCGCCCTTCTTCGCGGCCTTCACCAGCGCGGCGCCCAGTTCGTGGGTGACCCCGACGACCGGGAGGGTGGACGGCTTCGACACCGTCCCGTTGATCGGCCCCTTCTCCCCGGCCTTGTTGAACACGACCACGGCGGACGCGCCCGCCGCCTTCGCCCGCGCCGCCTTCGCCGCGAACGTGCAGGTGCCGCGCTGGACGAGGGCGATCGAGCCCTTCTTGAAGCGCTTGAAGTCGTCCTTCTCGCAGCCGCTCGTGCCCTCGCCCTTCGCCGGGACGTCCACCGCGACCACGGGCGCGTTCACGTCGCCGGACCCGGAGTAGGCGAACGTGAGGAAGTCCTTCTCCCGCGTGTAGGGCTTCTTGGACGGCGCCGTCCGCGCGAACACCGGCTCGGTCTTCTCCCGCCAGTACGGGTAGGTGAACTTGCGGACCTTCGGGGTGAGGCCGGCCTTCCGGAGCCGCCCGACGACATACCGCACCGACACGTCGTAGCCGGGGGTGCCCGCGGCGCGGTTGCCGCCGTTGTAGTCGGCGATCTCCTGGAACGCCGCCAGGTGCGCCTTGACGTCCTTCAGCGTCACCAGCTTCGCCAGGTCGGGACGGGCCGGCGCGGCCCCCGCGGCGGGCAGGGCCGCGGGCAGGAACAGCGCGGGCAGGGCCACGGCCGTGCCGGTGAGGAGACTGCGGCCGGTGATCAGCTTGCGCACGTGCACTCCAGCGGACGGGAACCGAGCGGGACCAGCAGCGATCCTGGACCCGCGCCCCGCCCGCCTCAAGCAGCGGCGGCGCCGCAACGCCAACTCGATACCGACGCCTTACCAGCTCATGCCCGTCGACCGGCTCAAGCCCGCCGCCGGCTCAAGCCCACCGTCGGCACCTGCCCGTTGCCGACTCGTCCCGGCACCGGCTCAAGCCCGACATCCCGCCGTCGGCTCATTCCTGCTGAGGCAGGTCTACTGGTAGGCCGGGCGGTGCCGCCTCCAGCCACGCCAGGAAGCCGGTCAGTGCCGCCGCGCCCATCGCCAGCTCCACGGTCAGTGTGCCGTCGCGGACCTCGATGACGCCGACGTCCGGCAGCAGCCCGTCCGCCTCCTGCGGGCCGGGGCGGCGCCGGTTGGACACGACGAGGCCCCGGCGGTGGATCACCTGCCGGGGCCTTCTGCGGAAACCGAACACGCGATGCCAGTGCAGCTCATCGCCCTTGTACCGGCCGATGCCGAGCCGCCACACCCCCGGTTCTCCGCCCTCCGGGGCCAGCTCGCGCAGGCTGCACTCCACGGTGCCGCCGCCGCGCGTGAACAGCCAGCGGCGCACCACCATGCAGACGAACACCAGGGCCGCGACGAGGACGAGCGCGGCCAGGGCACCGCCCACGTCCAGTGCCAGGTGCTCGCCCAAATCCCCCGCCGTCCGTCGAACTCCAGACCTCAGATGCTAGGCCTCGATGCCCGCCGCGCGCAGCCGGGCGCGGGCGCGCCGCTCCGGCGTCGCGTCCTCGCCGGCCAGTTCCAGGGCCTCGTCCAGCGCCCGCCTGGCGGCGTCGACGTCGATCTCGCCGCCCAGCTCGGCCTGCTCGGCCAGCACCGACACCTCGTCGGCCGCGACGGAGAAGAACCCGCTGCCGACCGCCACGACGATCGGCTCGCCGTCCACCGGCTCGATCTTCACCACGCTGCCGTCCAGCAGGACGCCCAGCACCGGGGCGTGGCCCGGCAGGATGCCGAGCGACCCCTCGATGGTCTGCGCGACCACCATCTTGGCCTCACCGGACCAGATCTCGCGCTCAGGCGAGACCAGCCCGACCCGTAGGGTTGCCACGTCTGTCTCCTCCGAATACTGGAGCGGTACCGGCGGGGGGGGCGCCCCGGGCCGGGGCCGGGGGGGGGGCCCCCCCGGGGCGGCGGGGAAACAACCACCGCGGCCCGGGGGACAGGAG
>NZ_JBEYTW010000160.1:0-11143 GCF_040643275.1 Spirillospora sp. NPDC047418 | reverse complement strand
CCCCACACACAAAACACTCTACCCCTACCCGCCCATATTCCGATCGGGCGGGCGCCGGCCCCTGACCCCGATCGTTTCGACACCGCCCGGCCGCGTCGCGCGGCCGCCCGTTCGCATGGAAAGGACACATGATCATGAGCGTTGACGCGCTGAAGAGCGCCCTTCCGGGCTACGCCAAGGACACCAAGCTCAACCTGGGCTCGCTGACCTCCACGTCCCAGCTCACCGAGCAGCAGCTGTGGGGGACGGTCCTCGCCTGCGCCCTCGCCACCCGCAGCGCCGTCGTCATCCGCGAACTGGCCGAGGAGGCGGGCGACTACCTGTCCGCCGAGGCGTTCGAGGCGGCCAAGGGCGCCGCGTCGATCATGGCGATGAACAACGTGTACTACCGCGCCACCCACCTGATCGGCGACGAGACGTACGCGACGCTGCCCGCCAAGCTGCGCATGTCGATCATCGGCAAGCCGGGCGTGGACAAGGTCGACTTCGAGCTGTGGTGCCTCGCCGTGTCCGCGGTCAACGGGTGCGGGCGGTGCCTGGAGTCGCACGAGAAGGTCGTCCGCGAGGCCGGCCTGTCGCGCGAGCTCGTCCAGGAGGCGCTCCGCGTCGCCGCCGTCGTCAACGCGACCGCCGCGACACTGGACGCCGAGGCCGCGCTGGCCCCCGCCACCGTCTGACCTCCACGAGCCCGAGGCCCATCGGCCCGGCGGTCGCGACACCAGGCGACCGCCGGCCCGGCCCGGTCACTCCCACTCGATGGTGCCCGGGGGCTTGGACGTGATGTCGACCGTGACGCGGTTGATCTCGCGGACCTCGTTGGTGATGCGGGTCGAGATCCGCCGCAGGACGTCGTAGGGGAGCTTCGCCCAGTCCGCCGTCATCGCGTCCTCGCTGGTCACCGGACGCAGGACGATCGGGTGGCCGTACGTCCGGCTGTCTCCCTGGACGCCGACGGAGCGGACGTCCGCCAGCAGCACCACCGGGAACTGCCAGATGTCGCGGTCGAGGCCCGCGCGGGTCAGCTCCTCGCGCGCGATGGCGTCGGCGTCGCGCAGGATGTCGAGGCGGTCGCGGGTGACCGCGCCGATGATGCGGATGCCCAGGCCGGGGCCGGGGAACGGCTGTCGCCAGACGATCTCGGACGGCAGGCCGAGCTGCTCGCCGAGCGCGCGGACCTCGTCCTTGAACAGCGTCCGGAGCGGCTCGATCAGCTTGAACTGCAGGTCGTCGGGGAGGCCGCCGACGTTGTGGTGCGACTTGATGTTGGCCGCGCCGGTGCCGCCGCCCGATTCGACCACGTCCGGGTAGAGGGTGCCCTGAACGAGGAACTCGACTGGTTCGGACGCGTCTTCGCCGACGATTTCCCGGGCGGCCTCCTCGAAGACGCGGATGAACTCGCGGCCGATGATCTTGCGCTTCTGCTCGGGGTCGGTGACCCCGTCGAGGGCGGCGAGGAAGCGGTCCTGGGCGTCCACGACGTGCAGGTTCACGCCGGTGACGGCGACGAAGTCCTTCTCGACCTGCTCGGGCTCGCCCTTGCGCAGCAGCCCGTGGTCGACGAACACGCAGGTCAGCTGGTCGCCGATGGCCTGCTGGACGAGCGCGGCGGCGACCGCCGAGTCGACCCCGCCCGACAGCGCGCAGATCGCCCGCCTCCCGCCGACCTGCGCCCGGACGGCCTCGATCGACTCGTCCGCGATGTTCACCATCGTCCAGTTGGGACGGCATCCGGCGCCTTCGTAGAGGAACCGCCGGAGAATCTCCATGCCGTGCTCGGTGTGCAGGACCTCCGGGTGGAACTGGACGCCGAAGAAGCCGCGCTCCAGGTCCTCCATGCCGGCGACCGGGGTGACGTCGGTGCTGGCCGTCACCGTGAAGCCGGCGGGGGCGCCGCTGACGAAGTCGCGGTGGGACATCCACACCGCCTGCTCGTGCGGCAGCCCCGCGAACAGCATGCCGGGGGACGTGACGGCGACGGTCGCGCCGCCGTACTCGGCGACATCGGAGTTCTCGACGATCCCGCCGAGGGCCTGCGCCATCACCTGGTGGCCGTAGCAGATGCCGAGCGTGGGGACGCCGATGTCGAACAGCCCCTCCGGCGCCACGGGGGCGCCCTTCTCGTACACCGAGGCGGGGCCGCCGGACAGGATGATCGCTTTCGGCCGCTTCGCGAGCATCTCCGCCGCCGGCATGGTGGACGGCACGATCTCGCTGAACACATGGCACTCGCGGACGCGCCGCGCGATCAGCTGCGCGTACTGCGCGCCGAAGTCGACGACGAGAACGGTGTCAAAGGACTGGTCTGCGGCCACCAACTGAGCCTTTCGCACGGCCGGAAGGGGCTCCCAGTCTACGGGCCCGCCACCTGCGCCGATGCGCGGGACCCCCGAGGCCGGTCATCACATGGTGCGATTGGCCGATAACGGTCGGCATCCATTTACCTTGATCACGCTCGCGAGGTGACTTCGTTCTGGTACGTCTTGATGACGTCCTGTAGTCGAAGGCACGTGTCTCCGCATGGTTCCCGTCCGCAAGCGACCTCCCTAGGAGTGCCGTGAAGCTGCTCGCCGCCGCCGTCCTGCTCGCCGCTCTCGTCCCCGCCGCGCCGTCCGGGCCCACTTTGCGGGGTCCCATGGAGCGCGGGGCCACGCAGCACGGGGCCACGCAGCACGGGTCGGCGGACGACTGCGTGCACCCGGAGGCACGGCTGCGGACGGGCGGTCACGGCCGGGAGCCCAACGACCTCACCCCCGCACAGGCCGCCACCGTCGAACAGCGCCTCGGCCGGATCCTGGACGGCCTCGGGTTGAGCCTCGGCTCAAACGACCAGTCGGACGGCGCCGACCTCCGTTCGCAGGCTCGGCTCACGGTCCCCGTCTACTTCCATGTGATCCACGACGGGGATAAGGGCAACGTGTCCGAGGCGGAGGTCAAGCGCCAGATCAACACCATGAACGCGTCTTACGGCGGACAGAACGGCGGCGCCGACACGGGCATCTCCTTCATGCTCCGGGCGATCACCCGTTCCGACAACGCCGCCTGGTTCCAGGACCCGGAACGCTACGAAGGCACGTACAAGCCCCAACTGCACCAGGGCGGCAAGGGCAGCCTGAACCTGTACAGCACCTACATCGGCGGGAACCTGCTCGGCTGGTCGACGTTCCCGTGGAAGTACAAGGCCGACCCCAAGATGGACGGTGTGACCGTCCACTACGGCAGCATGCCGGGCGGCGAGATAGAGAACTTCAACAAGGGGTTCAGCGCGACCCACGAGGTGGGGCACTGGCTGGGGCTCTACCACACGTTCCAGGACGGCTGCGGCGGCAAGGGTGACCGCGTCTCCGACACCCCTCCCGAGCGCGACCCGTCGAACGGCTGCCCGACCGGCAAGGACACCTGCCCGTCCCCTGGGGCCGACCCGGTGCACAACTACATGGACTACAGCTACGACACGTGCATGACGTCCTTCACCGCCGGCCAGGGCACCCGAATGCACAAGGTGTGGAAGGCGTACCGCGCCTAAGTCGCTCTGCGCAGCTTGGCCGCGTCCTCGGCGGGTAGACGCCGGACGGCCTCGCGCAGCGTCACACCCGAGATGGTGTCGAGACGAGGCTCGACCCACTGCACCACCCAGGACGGGTCCTTCTTGGAGTGCTCCCGGAGGACCCATCCCAGGGCCTTCCTGATGAAGAACTCGCGCTCGCCTATGAGCGCGTCTCCGAAACGGCTGATGCGCTCCAAATCCGGGTTTCCGGTCCGGACGCCCGGCAGCAACGCCAGGACGGCCGTACGCCGGATCCACATGTAGGGGTCGGCGACCCACGCGTCCAGGACCGTCGCCAGGTCCGGATACCGGATGACCAGTCCCCCGACGACCTTCTCCGCGATGTAGTCGACGTACACCCAGCTAGCCGAATCGCGGACGAGCCGTTCGGCCGTCCCCATGTCGCGCGGCTCCAGCAGGGCGGCGCGCTTGGCCAGCACGTCTATGGCCGCCATACGGGCCTCGTGCACGGGACGTCCGTCGTCGGTCACGTCCCAGAGGACTTGGGCTAGTTCGAGCAGCTCTTCCCGTGCGGGCTCGACCTTGACCGTCGACACGGCGACCTTGCGCAACACCGGTACGGGCACGCCGATGTGGACGAAGCCGCTCTTCAGATAGCTCTTCTCGCGCTCGGCGCGCGCCGGGTCCCCCTGTCCGCGCAACTCCGCCATGACGCGCGCCGCCTCGCCCTTCACGTCCATGCGGACACGCTACGCCGCCCGCGCTAGGGCGCCGTTTTCAGCGTTCTTCATCCCCGTTCGTCCAGGTTTGCCAAAGACGTGACGTTTGTTCGCATCCACCCTGGTTCCAGCGATGACTCCGCTCCCCTGCGCGCGCTCCCCCGCTCGCGCCGCCCCCCAAGGAGTTCCATGAAACGCGCCGGAATCGCCACCGTCCTCGGCCTGGCCGCCGCCTTCACCGCGTACGCGCCCGCCGCCGCCCCCGCCACCCTCGCCGCGCCGTCCGCCGCGGCCGCCTCGTCCACCGTGTGCGCCGATCAGCCCGCGCAGGCCCGCGTCCGGGCCGGCGCCCACGTCGCCGAACGGAACCAGCCGAGCGCGGCCAAGGTCGCCTCGATGGAGAAGGACTTCCAGAACCGCGTCAGCAAGCTCAAGACGATGCGGGCGGCCGCGTCCGTCACCGTCAGGGTGCACTTCCAGGTCGTCTACGGCAGTGCAGGAAACCTCTCCGACTCGACGCTCCAGCAGCAGCTCACCGTGCTGAACAACGCCTACGCCGGCAGCGGCGTCACGTTCACCCTGTCGGAGATCAGGCGGACGAAGAACGCGTCCTGGTTCTCTAACCCCGAAGGCTACGAGCGCCAGATGAAGAGCGCCCTGCATGCAGGCAACGCTCAAGACCTCAACATCTACACGGCCGACCTGGGGAGCAGCCTCCTCGGCTGGGCGACGTTCCCGAGCAGCTACCGCTCCCAGCCCGCGATGGACGGCGTCGTCATCCACTACCAGAGCCTGCCGGGCGGCGCTCTGGGCAACTACAACGAGGGCGACACCGCCACCCACGAGGTGGGCCACTGGATGGGTCTCTACCACACGTTCCAGGGCGGCTGCAGCGGCCAGGGCGACCGCGTCTCCGACACACCCGCCGAGCAGAGCCCCGCCTCGGGCTGCCCCACCGGCCGCAACACGTGCTCGGCCCCGGGGAACGACCCGATCCACAACTTCATGGACTACAGCTACGACTCGTGCATGTACGAGTTCACTCCAGGCCAGACCGCCCGCATGCAGTCCCAGTGGGCCGCATACCGCGCCTGACCTAGATCCCCGTAGAGCCCACCGCAGTCCCCGCTGCGGTGGGCTCTCCCACGTCCAAGCCTGTGGGAGGCGCCGACCGACGACGGTGCGCTGGATGTCCACGGCCGACAGAAAGATCAACCGCGTCCGTCGGCGACTTATCCACAGAATCGCGTTCTAGTTCCAACGCCCGTGCGCTGCCCCGACCATGGAACCCGGTCGGCCCGTCGCGGGGGCGGCGGGCCGACCCACCGGCCGGCGGGATCCGCTGCTGGTGGGGACATCGATCGGGGGCGAAGCGTGTCAGGTTATGTCGACGATGGGGAGTTTCAGGGCGGCCGGGGCCGTGGCCGGGACGGCCGGGTTCTTCGGCGAGACCGGGGCGATGCGGCGGTACGGGGCGCCCAGGGCGGGGCGCGGGTCGTCCTCAGTCCGGTTCGGCCAGAACGACATGGCGCGTTCGGCCTGGGCCGTGATCGTGAGGGACGGGTTCACGCCCAGGTTCGCCGAGACGGCGGAGCCGTCCACGATGTGCAGGCCGGGGTGCCCGTAGACGCGGTGGTAGGCGTCGATCACGCCGGAGTCGGCGGAGTCGCCGATGGCGCAGCCGCCGAGGAAGTGGGCGGTCATCGGGACGTCGAACAGGTCGCCCCAGGTGCCGCCCGCGATGCCGCCGATCTCCTCGGCGATCCGGCGGGTGGCCTCGTGCCCCTCGGGGATCCAGGTCGGGTTCGGCTCGCCGTGCCCGGCGGAGGCGCGGACGTCCCACCCGAACGGGCCCCTCTTCGGGCGCAGCGTGATCGAGTTGTCGCGGGTCTGCATGACCAGGGCGATGACCGTCCGCTCAGACCAGTGCCGGACGTCGAACAGCTGGATCAGGTCGCCCGGGCGGCGCACCACCTCGCGGGCGAACTTCACGATGCGGGGCGTGTGCCGCTCGCCGGAGCGGTCCCCGTCGATGAGGAGGGTCTGCAGGCCGGCGAGGAGGTTGGAGCCCCGCCCGTAGCGGACGGGTTCGACGTGCGTGTCCGGGGCCGGGTGGAACGACGAGGTGATCGCGACGCCTTCGGAGAAGTCGGGGCCGGGCCTGCCGTTGCCGCGCCCGCCGCCGAGGATCGCCTCGGAGTTCGTGCGGGTCAGGGCACCGAGCCGCTCCGACAGGCCCGGCAGGGCCCCGGTCGTCTTCAGCTTGTGCAGCAGCTTCTGCGTTCCGTACGTCCCGGCCGCGAAGACCACCTGCCCGGTGGTGAAGGTCTTGCGGTTCCGTCCGAACGAGCCGGTCCGGACGATCTCGACCTCGTACCCGCCGCCGGGCAGCGGCGCGACCGAGGTGACCCGGCTGAGCGGCATCACCCGGGCGCCGGCCCGCTCGGCGAGGTACAGGTAGTTCTCCGTGAGCATGTTCTTCGCGCCGTGGCGGCAGCCCACCATGCACTCGCCGCACTCAAGGCAGCCGCGGCGGCGCGGGCCCGCCCCGCCGAAGTACGGGTCGGCGCTCTCGATCCCGCCGCCGCGCCCGAAGTAGACGCCGACCGGGGTCTTGACGAACGTGTCGCCTTTGCCCATCCGGTCGGCGACCTTCTTCATGACCTTGTCGGCCGCGGTCGTGGTGGGGTTCCGGACGACGCCCAGCATCCGCTTGGCCTGCTCGTAGTAGGGCGCGAGCTCGTCCTGCCAGTCGGTGATGTGCGCCCACTGCCGGTCCTTGAAGAACGGCTCCGGCGGGACGTACAGCGTGTTGGCGTAGTTCAGCGACCCGCCGCCCACGCCCGCCCCGGCGAGCACCAGCACGCGGCTCGACTTCGCGCCCCGGATCAGATGCATCCGCTGGATGCCGGTCAGGCCCAGCGCGGGCGCCCACAGGTACCGGCCGACGCGCCAGTTCGTCCTGGGCAGCTCCGGATACCGCGACCCCGGCGCGCCGGACGGGTTCGTGTCGAAGCGGCGGCCCGCCTCGATCACGCCGACCCGGTAGCCCTTCTCGGTCAGCCGCAGCGCCGACACGCTGCCGCCGAACCCCGATCCGACGACGAGCACGTCGAAGTCATGCTTCACGGACGATCCCTACTTGATGTGCAGCTTCTTCATCAGCTTGATACCGGACGCCATATAGCCGGCGAACTTGTCGTACGCGATGGCACCGGGCGGTTCGAGGTCCATGAAGTGCTGGCTCGCGACGGTCTGCACCTCGGTGAACTTCAGCAGGCCCTCCGCCCCGTGGCGGCGGCCCACACCGGACTGCTTCATCCCGCCCATCGGCGAGTCGTAGGACGCGTACGCCGCGCCGTAGCCGTCGTTGACGTTGACGGTCCCGGCCTGGATGCGGGACGCGAGGCGGCGGCCCCGCGCGGTGTTCTTCGTCCACACCGACGCGTTCAGCCCGTACGGGGTGTCGTTGGCGCGGGCGATGACCTCGTCCTCGTCCCGGTACTTGTAGACCGAGACGACGGGGCCGAACGTCTCGTTCGCGCACAGGTCCATGTCGCCGGTGACGTCCGCGAGGATCGTCGGCTCGTAGAACAGCGGGCCGACGTCGGGGCGGGCCTTGGCGCCGGCCAGGACGGTCGCGCCCTCCTTCACGGCCTGGTCGACATGCCGCGTCACCGCGTCCAGCTGCCGCTTGAAGGTCAGCGAGCCCATCTCGGCGTCGAAGTCGAGGCCGGTGCCGAGCTTCATGCCCTCGACCAGCTCCACGAACCGGGGGACGAACCGGTCGTAGACGTCCTCGTGCACGTACAGCCGCTCGATCGAGATGCACAGCTGCCCGGCGTTGGTGAAGCACGCGCGGATGGCGCCGCGCGCGGTCCGCTCCACGTCGGCGTCCGCCATGACGATCATGGGGTTCTTGCCGCCGAGCTCCAGCGAGTAGCCGATCAGCCGGGGCGCGACCCGCTCGGCGATGGCCTTGCCGCCGCGCGTCGACCCGGTGAACGAGACGTAGTCGGCGCCGTCCACCAGCGGGTCGCCGATCTCGGCCGGCTCCCCGACGACGATCTGCCACAGGTCCTCGGGCAGCCCGAGCGAGACCAGCAGGTCCAGCACCCACAGGCTGGACAGGCACGTCTGGGTGTCCGGCTTCTGGATCACCGCGTTGCCCGCCATGAGCGCCGGCGCGATGTCGCTCGCCCCCAGCGCGAACGGGTAGTTCCACGGGGCGATCAGCGAGACGACGCCCTTCGGGTGCCGCAGCTCCTGCACGCGCGTGAGCCCGGGCATCATGCCCTGCCTGCGCTTCGGCTTCAGCAGCTTCGGGGCCCGCCGCGCGTAGTACAGCGAGCACAGCGCCACGTCGAGGAACTCCTCCATCGCGTGGCGGCGCGCCTTGCCGGTCTCCAGCTGGATGACGTCGAGGATCTCCGCGCGCCGATCGACCAGCGCGTCCGCCAGCCGCAGGAACGGCTTGACCCGCTCCCCCGCCGGCAGCGCCGCCCAGGCCCGCTGCGCCTCCCTGGCGCGCTCATGGGCCTTGCGGACGTCGTCGGCGCTGGAGAGCGGAACGGTCGCGAGGGGCTCGCCGGTGAACGGGCTCGGGATCGTCGCGCTGTCGGAGCCGTCCGAGACGACGCGGGCGGTCAGCCGCTCGATCAGTGTCTGGGAGAGCTGCGTGCCTTTGGCAGGGACCGTCGGGGATGCCATGCGTGCAGGGTATGACCACCTGCCCATTTTGGCTACCCGCAAGTAACGGGCTACATGCGGTGATATGCCCCACGTGGTTCCTGCCGCATCCGTCCGCGCCTGACAACCGGCGGGCGAACGGAGCGTTCCAACCCGACCGGACTTGTGCAACTTCCAGACTGACCATGGTGACCCGGTGTATCTCGAAGAGGAGCATCTGACCGGTGGCGGAACGGGAGGGAAGAACGAATGACGGACGCCCACGGCGGCAAGCGGCTCGAGGGTGGCATGGGGGGCGGCCCGCGGCCGTCCGGCGGGGGCCCCGGGCCGCGCCGGGACCGGCGTGAGCAGACCCGCACCGCGCTGCTCGCGGCGGCCGAGCGCCTCTGGGCCGAACACGGCATCCACGGGGCCTCGCTGGACGACATCGCGGCGGCCGCCGGCCTCACCAAGGGCGCCGTCTACTCCAACTTCGCGGGCAAGACCGACCTGCTGCTCGCCCTGATGGAGCGCATCACCAGCGACCGCACCGGCCCGGAGGTCTGCGACGAACTCCGCGCCGCCGAGCAGGACGCCGCACACGACGCCGCCCGGGAGACCGCCGCCACCGGCCGCCCGCCCCGCCACGGCCCCGCCGACGACGACCGCCCCCGCCGCCTCGCCCTGCTGCTCGTCGAGTTCTGGCTCTACGGCATGCGCGACTACGCCGCCGGCTGGCGCATCGCCGACTGGTACGCCGAGCGCCGCGACCGACTGGCCCGCGAACTCGAACCCGCCCCCGACACCGCCGAGAGTGCCGCCAGCGCCACCGCCACCGACACCGCCGACCCCATCGCCCCCGCCGACCGCGCCGCCCTCACCATGGCCCTCGACTTCGGCCTAGCCTTCCAGCACCTCCTGGACCCGGCCCGCGTCCCCGCCGACCTCTACCGAACCGGCAAGTCCCTAGTACAGGGCCCCCGCCCCACCTGACCACCACCCCACGCGCCAAACACCGCAGACCCGAACGACAGAGCCGCACGGCGCAGACCAACACAACGCAAGCCCACACGGCGCAGGCCCACACGGCGCAAGTCCGAGCGCCCCGGAGCCGGACAGCACACGCCAGCACGGCACAGGCCCGGACGAGGTGGCCCCGGACAGCGGCGAGGACGGACGACGCATGACCAGACGCGCGCAGGCCGGAACGCACGCCCAGACAACACAGAGCCGCACGGGCGCAGGAGGCGGACGGGCACAGGGAGGACGGGCGGCGCAAGGACGGACGATGGTGAGCCGGACGGTGGCTGCGCTCAGTGGTGGTGGACGGCAGCCGGGTCGGAGGGGCGGCGCTGGCGGGCGGCCAGGGCAAAGGCTAGGGCGCCTAGAACTACGGCCAGCAGGGTCAGGAGCATCGCGGCGAACCAGCCGGCTTCCAGAGCGGCCTCTGCGTTGCGGTCGAGTACGGCGGCGATCTGAGGCGGTACGCCCTTCGTGCCCGGCAGCGTCGGGTTCGTGATGCCCGGCAGGACGGCGAGTACGAGCAGCGGCACGGCCACCAGTGCCGGGATCGCGGCGACCGCTGCGACCGCGGCCCTGTTCCGGACGCCGCCGAGCACTCCGAGCACCGCGGCGGTGGCCAGGCACGGCAACATCCCCCACCCCCAGCCGAGATCGAGGCCGCTGGACCTGGTGGAAAGGTCACCTGTTGTGGGGAGATCCGGCAGGGAGGAGGACACCGTCAGCCAGGACAGCGGCACCGTGCTCAGCGACATCACCGCGACGCCCGCGATGGCGAAACCGAGGAGGCGTCCCGCACGCACCGCCAAACGGGGCGAACGCTCCGTCGAAAGGGGCGAACGCCCGTGCGCCGCCGGCGGATACCTATGCCCCGCCGGCGGATGGGCGGAGCCCGCCGGCGAGGCGGCAGGGACCGCCGGGTCGTAATGCGTACGTGCTGCGGGAGCGAAGGCAGGGCCAGAGCCGGACGCGGGCGCAGAGGCGGGCGCGGGCGCGGAGGCCGGCGCGGCCGTGGAGGCCGGCGCGGAAGCGGGCGCGGGGGTGGAGCCGGACGCAGAGGCCGGCGCGGGCACGGAGGCCGGCGCGGACGCGGAGGCCGGCGCGGACGCGGAGGCCGGCGCGGACGCGGAGGCCGGCGCGGACGCGGAGGCCGGCGCGGACGCGGAGGCCGGCGCGGCCGTGGAGGCCGGCGCGGCAGATCGGAAGAGCAACGTCTGAACTCCAGTCACAA
>NZ_JBEYTW010000159.1:0-11239 GCF_040643275.1 Spirillospora sp. NPDC047418 | reverse complement strand
GGGGCCCACGCACTTCGTCTCATCGAGGGCAGAGCTTTGCGGATCGGATCTCTGGCGTCACGTACCAGCAGCCGCAGATGCCGGATCACGCACGAGGCGGCCGGCACCGCCCTCGATTGCCTCGATCCGCCAGCCTGCTGGAGGTACATGCGGCCGTCCCATGTCAACAATGGCCACCTTAGCGCCATCCAGGAAAGTTCGCCGCCCCCCTCCAACTCATCGAAATTAACGTGGCCTGCAAAAGATGCCCTTTGAAAGAAGGACGAACCAGTAAAGGTGGCCGCGCGGAAGTAGGCAACACCGCCGAAGGTGGTCTCGTCGAACTTCGCAGGTCCAGTGAAAGTTGCGCCAACAAAGTTCGCTGCACCAGTGAAGGTTACCCAATTGCAAAAAGCGCCGTGAATGAAAGTCGCCCTCCTGAAATTGGCGCTACGGATAATGCAGCCGGTCAGGTTGAGGCTGTTGGTCAGAGTTGCACCGATAAGATCCAATGATATGTCAGGCCAAAACACGTCACCTTCGGTCGGATGGAGATGAGCGCTCAAGATACCTTGAGCCGTGTCGCGTACCTGCGACTCCTCGTACGGATCAGGACCGTGTCTTTCGACCGGAGCGGCCTGGCCCATACACGTCGCGCGATAACGCAACGCGTGGCGGCGGAACGTCTCATTGTCCGCCTTATCGCGGTCAACGGTTGAGTTGGGCGGCGCGGTGAAGGGCATCCGGAGGTAGGCACAAATGATGTTGACGATCGTCTGCCGATGAGGCGGGTTGTCATTAGCCAATCTCTCCAGCGTGTACAGCGCGGTCAGCCGGACTGGTGCTTTCTCGGATGCAAGTTGTTCAGCGGCGGCGCTATACATGTCGGTGATGCGCCTTTCCGCGGTGTCGTGCTCCTGGTGCGCCTGACGGCGGAACGCCAGCAGCAAGCCGACCGCTGCCCCCGCGCCGGCACCCGCCGCCAGTCCGGTGCGTACTGCCTCAACTCGCACCCGAGCCCGGTCGGTGCTAACCGTGGCGTCATCAGTGGCACCCAATAGCCACGCCGTGGTGATCCAGATCGCTGCTACCGCCGTAGCTAGTGCCGTCACCATCCAAGGCCTAGCCTTCAAAGGCCGCCTCACCGAGGGGCCCCGCAGCCATACCAGCATCCTTAAAGGTCCCTGCCGAAGCCGGTTCAACATCGTCGTTGTCACCCATCGTTCGTGCGCGCGGCGTCTGGCCAAGGCCTGACGGGGATCTGGCAGTATGCCGAATGCGGGCCGAAGTTGCGGCCGAGGGCGACGAACCTGCAGGTCAAGCGAGTTTGGTGGTGGGGCTGTAAGTTCGTCGGCTTAGCCTACCCAGGTTCGAATTCTGGACCCGCCACACCAGCAGAAACAGCCCCTGACCAGGCACGATCCGGTCAGGGGCGGTTCTTTTGCGTCCGGCTGTAGGCGGGCCTCTACGGCGCGCGGATCGAGATCTCAGCGGCGCTTTGGTGCGGTTGCTTCATTGACTCGGCTTCCGCGCTGAGTCAGGGCGATACGGCCGCGTGCTGGAGGTTGTACGGAGTCTTGGTCAGGCCCCGAGGCTGCTTCCCGGTCGCTCAGAGTCGCCGCCCTGCCTTGTGTCACGCGGCGAGGTACGGCCGGTGGTCCGTCTTGATGCCGCCGGGCAGCCCGACCGACAGCCGGTCGGGATGCCGGACTCCTTGGTGTGGTCGCGCAGGAGCTTGACGAGTTCCGGATGGATTGGTGCGGCGTGCTTAGTGGCCGAGGTTGACCTGGGTTCTGTGGTGGGCGGCTTTCTCGATCAGGTCGACGAATCCGAGGGCGTAGTCCGCGGCGGAGATCGCGCCGCCGTCCTCGGGCTGGACCGCGACGTCGTCGCCGAGCCGGTAGCGGCCGAGTCGCTCGCCGGGCATGCGTGCGCCGAACCGTAGTGCCGGGCTTACGAAGACCCAGTCGAGTGTCGCCGGCGCGGCAGGCAGGTCCTCGATGATGAGCGCCGCCCCGGCGCGGATCTCGTCGTGGAGTTCGGCGGGGATGTGGCTGAGGTCGGTGACGAAGCGGTCCGCGCCGGGTGCAGGGCGCAGGGACGAGTAGCCGCCGACGATGAACAGGGGTACGCCCTCGGTGTCGACCAGACGCGCGATGGTCCTGTGGACGTCGCGGAACGTGCCGGTCAGCGGGCCGCGCGGGGCGAGAGCGCCCACGACGACGTCCGCGCCCTCGATGGCTGCCGACAGTGTCGCCTCGTCGGTGGCGTCGCCTTGGACGTAGCTCACGTCCGGGGTCGGTGCATCGGGGAGCGAGCGGCTCAGTGCGGTGACCTGGTGACCGCGAGCGGCGGCTTCCGCGGCGATGGCCGAACCAGCATAGCCGGTGCCGCCGATGACGGTAATGCGAGACATGAGATGCCCTTCTACGGGACGGGACGGGACGGGGCCGGGCTGGCGCCGGACGGCGTCACTCTGATTACCGTAGGAGGGCAGCTCTCCATTAGGAAGAAGGCACTTTGCAGTAACCACCCGGACTGAGGCCTTGCTCCGTCATCGTGGGCGCTCTGGGACGGACGGTTCCGGTCCGCGTCGAGTCCAAACTCCTTAACGCTGCATCAGCCCTGGGGCTGGAGGCGCCGCTACTCTCACGCGGGTGCAACTTGCCCTGATCACGATCGTCGTGGATGACTACGATCAAGCCATCGAATTCTTCACCGCCGCCCTGGGGTTCGACCTCGTCGAGGACTCGCCGTCGGTGACCAGCGACGGCCGTCCAAAACGCTGGGTCGTCGTCCGGCCGCCGGGGGCCGAGACCGGTATCTTGCTGGCTCGTGCGGACGGTAAGCATCAAAGCCGTGCAGTCGGGAACCAGGCGGCCGGTCGCGTTGGGTTCTTTCTGCAGGCGGACGATTTCGATACCGCCCATGAACGCATGACGGCCGCAGGAGTCGACTTCGTCACCTCGCCACGCACAGAGGTCTATGGACGAGTCGCAGTGTTCCTCGACATCGCGGGTAACCGATGGGATCTGCTCGGTCCTGCTTGATCGACCACGAACACGCGTCCGGTGGGGCCTCCGACTCGCCCGCAATGCTCGGCTGCTGTCGCGGTCGAGCCGCTGGCCGTTATGTGGAGTCGGTGGCGTCCACGAGGACGGCAAGGCCGGTGATAAGGCCCAGTGCCGCGATGGTTGCCAGCAGGCACACGATGATGAGCAGCCAGCCCAGGACGAGTCCGAGTAGTGCCATACCGCGGCCGTCCCCGTTGAGGCGGCGGCCTCGGAAGCGGCCGATGTGCCCGGTGACGATCGCCACCAGTGCGCACAACACCGCCATTCCCACGAAGACCGGGGGGCTGATCCAGGCGATGCCGGTGGCGAAGTTCGCCAGTGCCGCGATGCCGAAGCCGGCGAAGTAGACGCTCACCTTCGCCGGCCGGTTCCTGCTCGGTGTGCTCCGCCGCGCCCCGACGCCGTCCATGATCACTTCCTCGAATCGCGGACAACCTACCAGCGGACTCTCGCCTTCAGCGGATCCCGACCGGCTCAGCGGGGGGCGTAGGCGCTGGACTGGAGGGTGTAGAGGCGGGCGTATTCGCCGTTCAGGGTGATCAGAGTCTCGTGCGGGCCGCGTTCGGTGATCTTGCCGTTGGACAGGACGATGATCTGGTCCGCGTCGCGGACCGCGCCCAGGCGGTGGGAGATGAGGACGCTGGTGCGGCCTTGGCGATGGTGGCGGAGGGAGGCGTGGACGGCGTGTTCGGCGTCTGCGTCCAGTCCTGAGCTCGGCTCGTCCAGGAGGAGCAGGTCGCGGTCTTGGCGCAGGAAGGCGCGGGCCAGGGCCAGGCGCTGCCATTGGCCGCCTGACAGGGCCACGCCGGCGCCCGCGTCCTGGCCGCCGAAGATCTTGCTGAGCATCGTGGCGTAGCCGCGCGGAAGCGCCTCGACCGTGTCGTGGACGCCGGCCGTGCGGGCGGCGGCCTCGATCTGTTCGGTGGTGCTGGTCAGGTCGCCCAGCATGATGTTCTCGGACGCGGTCAGGTCGTATTCCATGAAGTCCTGGAAGACGACTCCGATGCGGGTGCGGAGTTCGGCTGGGTCCATGCCGCGCAGGTCTATGCCGTCCCAGAGAACGGCGCCCTTGTCCGGGTCGTACAGGCGGCATAGGAGTTTTACCAGTGTGCTTTTACCGGCGCCGTTCACTCCTACCAAGGCGACACTCTGGCCGAACGGGATGTGCAGGTCTACGCCTCGGAGAATCCAAGGGTGTTCGTCGCTGTAGCGGAACCACACGTCCCGGAGTTCGATGCCGTGGCGTAGTGGCGGGACGGGACGTGGGCCGATGCTGGTCCGCATGTCGGGGGCGGCGTCCACGATCGTGGTGAAGTGGCCGAAGAGGAGTAGGGCGTTGTGCGCGTCCGCCCACCGGTCGACGATTGACGTTAGTGCTGCTTGGACGCCGGCGACCGCGGCGATGAACATCGTCACGTCGCCTGCGGTAATGGCGCCGGAGGAGGCCGCGAGTACCGCCCACACCAGGCCGCCGCCTGCGACGGCGCTGCCGACCAGAGCGAGCAGGCCCTGGCTGCGCAGGGTCTTCACGTCGACCTGTCGTTCGGCGTCGTTGGTCGAGCGGACCTCGTCCAGCATGCGGGTGCGGAAGAAGTCGCCCAGGCCGAACAGCCGGACTTCCTTGGCGGCCTCCGGCCTGGTCAGCAGCTCCCCGTAGAAGACTTCGCGGCGCATGCCGGGGCTGATCTTCCACATCGTGCGGGCCCGTTCCCGGCTCAGGCCGAGCTGGATCCAGATCGACGGCAGTGCCGCCAGGAAGATCACCAGGACTAGGAGGGGGTTGATCACCAGGAGGGTGCCGACGAATCCTGACATGGTGATGATCGACTGGCCGATCGTGAGTGAGCCGAGGATCAGCCGGTCGGGGGCGTTCTGGCTGGATTCGTGCGCGAGACGCAGCGTGTCCTGGAACGCCGGGTCCTCCAGGCGGCGCAGGCCCGTGTGGGAGTTGACCGCCCGGAACAGGCGGTCGACGACCAGGGCGCGCACCGACCGGCGCAACTGGGCCTGCGCGTAGGTGGACGCGTGCGGGAGGACGATGACGCACAATCCGGACGCGGCGAGCCCGGCGGCGAGGCCCGGGAGGGCGGATCGGTCGCCGCCGGCGAGGGCGTCCAGGACGAGTTTCGTCAGCCATGCCGTCGCTACCGGTGCCAACCCGGTCAGGACGGCGAGAAGCACTGACGCGGCCGTTGCCGTTCGGTGCGCCTGCCAGGCCAGTGCGGCGACTACGGCGCTGCGCGTCCCCCGTCGGCTCACGTGTGCGCCCCCCCGTCGGCTCACGTATGCGTCCTCCGTCGGCTCACGTGCGGGCCGGTACCGGCAGCCCCGCCGGAGTGAGCGTCGAGGACGTGACGACGGCGTCCTCGCCCACGACGTAGAAGCTGGGCGTCGCCGGATGCCCGAACGCGCTGTTCACCGGGCCGTTCGCGGGTTCGATCACCACGGTGGCGAGCGCGGAGAGCGCCGTGATGAAAAGTTCGGCCTCGGCGTGCTCACCCTCGATCACCGCCAGGACGTGCCGGGCGTCCGAGCCCCGGATCTGGTCGGTGAACTCGGGCAGCCGCTCCCGGCATCCGGCGCAGGTGGTGGAGAACAGGCCGACGATCGTCGGTCCGGTGAAGAAGGCGCGGCTGACGGTTCCCCCGTCCAGGGCGGACGCGGTGAACTCGGGCAATGGGGTGCCGACCGGGGTGAACGGGGCCTGTGCGCGGCCGGCTTCCAGCAGGGCCGCGTGCTCGCGGAGGCGCCGGACGACGGCCAGCGTCAGGACCAGGTCGAACGCGCAGAGGACGCCGACGAAGACGACGCCCGCGACGAGATAGGGCAACGGTGCTCCCTCGTGATGGTGCCGGGACGCGTCACCGCGGAGTGCGTGCGGACGGCGCGATCAGCAGGTCGGCCAGTTCGTCGAAGAAGACGGACACCAGGGTGAGCACGGCCGCGCCCGCCACCGCGATCACGGCGCCGGCGGGGTGCACCGGCCCGGACGCCGCCAGGTGCGCGGCCAGGCCGCCCCAGGCGACCGCGGTGAGGGCGAGGTTGCGCACGACGTGCGCGCGGCCGGCGGGGGACGGGCGGGTGCCGAAGCAGCGGCAGGTCGCACGCCGGCCTTCGCGGAGCGCGCGGTGGATCCCCGCGGCGAACGCGAGCAGGACGGCACCGGCCAGCGCGAGGCCGGCCGGCGCCGTCCAGGGGAGGGCCAGCAGCACGACGGCCGCCGATTCCGCGGCCACCACGGCGACGGACGTCGCCAGCGGAGGCAGGCCGGGAGCCAGGCCGGGCACCGACAGCCGGAACTCCCGGAAGGCGTCCCGGCCGCGGACCTTGCCCGACACCGCGACCAGGAAGATCAGCCCCAGGGCGCAGCGGGCGGTCAGCGCGACGTACTGCAAGGCGGCGGTGGTCGCTAGTGGCTGCAGTAGGTCTTGCCGGCGTAGATGCAGCAGCGCAGGCCGGTCCGGGTCCACCAGCAGGGCTCGGCGCGGGCGGACGTGTTCGGCAGGACGCGACCGAGCATCCGGTCGCCGAGACGGTTGAGTGCACGGATCATGAGGAGCTCCTCAGGTCGAGCCGGATCGCTCCGGCTGCGGGATTCCGAGCGGCGGCGCGTCGCGCGAAGATGATCACGCTCGCCGAGGCCGAAGCTAATCTCGTTGATCATTTCCGGCAAGGGGGCGGCCGCCCGGCATTACCGCCTTGTGCACTCTGCGATCAAACGACTTGTGATCTTGTCGGCATGTGCCACGGCTCCGGCTGTTGACTCGGGCGCCGCGTGACGTTCAGGCGGCGCACCACGACACCCAGTAGCCGGTCGCCGGAGAACAGGCCCCGGTGGCGGGAGTCGATGCTGTCCGGATTGTCGCCGAGCACCGCGAGCGCCCCGGCCGGCACCGTAAGAACATCGGCAGCGGCGGGGACGCCGGGCGGCAGTTCGTCGCCGGGGAGGGCGGCGGCGCGCTTTAGGTTCCAGATCCGGCCGTCGGGGCCTGCTGGGCCGGGCAGGTAGGGGCCGTCCAGGGGCGGTTCGAGGACGACGACGTCGCCGCGCCGCACCTGCGACAGCGGTCGGCGCCGCACCAGCACGCGGTCGCCGTCCTGCAGTGTGGGCAGCATGCTGGTCCCGTGGACGGTGACGACCACCAGGTTCTTGCGCGCCCAGCCGAGCGCCAGCAGCGCACCAGCGCCCGCACCCACTGCGGCGACGACCGTCCCGCCCGCCGGCCGCAAACCCCGCGAAGTCGACATCGCCCTCATGAGCGACCGATCGTAGCCCGTCCCCGCTCCCGTCCCCGTCCCCGTGTCGGCCGGGGCCGCGGTGCCCCGGCCGTCCGGGACGGTCAGCCCTTGCGGGCGGGCAGGATCCGCTTCACGGCGAGGCCCGCGGAGACCAGCGTGAACAGGGCCAGGCCGAGCCACAGGGCCTGCATGCCGAGCCACGGAGACGCCGCGGCGGCGCCGCCGAAACCGGCGGCCACGCCGCCGATCGGGGGGTTGTTGTACATGACCTACCATTTCCTTTCTTTGCGCCAGGCGGCCTGCCAGAAGGCACGGGCCTGGACGATCTGGAGGAAGACGTCGAAGACCATTTCGACGACGATGGCCCCGGCGAGGGCCATCTGGACCTTGCCGCGCTGCCGGACGGTCACCACGCGCTCCACCATGAAGATCACCGTGATGGCGGCCCAGAGCGGGCTGATCTGGATGCCGCCCAGCCAGATCGCCGAGTAGGCGAGCGAGGACAGGTAGGCGGTGATCACCAGGATGCCGACCAGGGAGAGCAGCTGCCGTCCCCAGTAGGGGCGGGTGATCGGCGTCCAGCCGTAGTCGACGAGGTTCTCCAGCGCGCCGCGCTTCCACCGCAGGCGCTGCTGGGCCAGCTCCCGCCAGGTGGGCATCACCTCGGTCGTGAGCGTGCACTCCGGCGGGCACAGGATGCGGAAGCCCAGGTGGAGGATGCCGAGGGTCAGCTCGTTGTCCTCGGTCAGGACCCGGACGTCGTAGACGTGGGGGAGGCCGGGCAGGCGCTCGGTGCGGCGGGCCGCGACGACTTCCTGGAGGGTCGTGGCCCGGAAGATGGTGGCCGTCCCGGTCAGGACCAGCGCCTTGCCCTGGAGGCGGCGGACATCGCGCGCATAGCGGGCGTACTCGTTGCGCTGGAACATGCCGACGGCGCCGCCGCCCGGCTTGCCGGTGAAGGTTCCGCCGACGGCGGCGTAGCGTCCGTCGGCGAGGTACTCGATGCCGTTCCGGATGAAGCCGCGGTCGAGGGCCGAGTCGGCGTCCATCACCATGACCGCGTCCTCCGGGCCGAGGATCGGCAGCAGCCGGTCGAGGACCTGGTTCAGCGCCCCCGCCTTCTTGTGCTCGTTGCCGCGCGTCCCGACGATCTCGACGCCGCAGAGCTGCGCGAACGCGGCGGTGGCGTCGGTGCAGTTGTCGGCGATCACGACGATGTGGTCCGGGGGACGCTCCTGGCGGCGCAGCGAGGCGATCGTCTCGGTGATCTGCTTGGCCTCGTTGTGCGCCGGGATCAGCACCGTTACGCGCATCGCGTCCACCGGGATGCGCGGCAGGTTCCGCTTGCCGTCCCGCCCCTCGGGGAGACGCTCGGCCGCAGGCGCCGACGCTGGCCGGGCGCGAACCCGCCGCTCGGACGGACGGCGCGACGGACCGGCGGGCGGGCCGGCGGGAGGACGGGCCGGAGAAGCGTGCCGGGGCCGCACCGGCGGCACGACGGCGGGGTGCGGCGGCGCCGCGATCGATGCGGCCGTCCGGTCGGGCATCGTCTCGGTCGGGGAACCCCAGGCCGTCGCCGACGCCAGATGTCCCGGCCGGGGAGCGGTGACCGGCCGTCCCGTCCCGGAGAGGGGCACGCGGTGGCGCCCGGCGGGGACGGCCCGGTCGGGGATGGTCACGGTGCATTCGGAGCCGGCGAAGGCCGCTGGGTCGAACGTCGCGGGCATGTCAGCGCGTCCCCTCGGACCGGACCAGGTGACCGAAGGCGATGACGTTGTCGGTGTAGTGGCCGCTGCCGCGGTCGAAGCGCCCACCGCACGTGATCAGGCGGATCGCCGCGAAGCCGGGATCGCCGTAGACCCGCCCGGTGGGGAAGTCGTCCTTGCCGACGCGCTCGACGGAGTCGATCCGGAACACGGCGGTGCGGCCGTCGGCGCGCAGCACCCGGGCCAGGTCGCCGGGACGCAGGTCGCCGAGCCGGTAGAAGACCGCGGGCCCGCTCGCCGTGTCCACATGCCCGATGATCACTGCCGCGCCCCGGCTGCCGGGGGCGGCGCCGAGCCGGTACCAGCCGGCCTCCTGGGCGCGGCTCAGCGGCGGCGTCTCGACGGTCTGGTCGGCGTTCTTGGCCAGCTTCATCAGCGGCGTGCGGACGTCGATCCGCGGCACTTCCAGGCGGAGCGGCACCGACCGTGCCATCGCCGGGGAAGCCGCGGGGCTCGCCGAGCCGGTCGAGCCGGCCGGACCGGGCGCGGTGGACGCGGCCGGCGGGGGCAGCGGCGGAGCGGCGGTCGCCGGGTGCCCGCGGAACGCCTGGAACGCCAGGAACGCGGTTGCGACGAGACCCGCCAAGCCGACGGCGACGGCCGCGAGGGCGCGCGAGCGCCGACCCTGACGTGCCACGGACCACTCCCCTCCGGCGCTCGGCCGCCGCACTCTGCTGCCGCGGACGGATGGCACGGTAACGCGCTGACGAGGGCTTTTACGTCATCTGATGGGTAAAGCACAGATGAGCGACATGTGACGAACGAGGCGGGACGGGCCCGCCGCGGCGGGCCACTGGATCTCTCTCCGGGGCGGTCCATCACGCTCCGTCATGGACCAAATTTCGCGGCCCTTCATCCAGATACCGCCTCTGACCTGCTGAAACGTGCTCTCGTCCGGCGACATCCCGGGTGGCGCCCGCCATCGCGACCAAGGGCCCGGCGACCGACCGGAGACCGGCCATGGATACAAAGATCGCTGACCGGAAGCGGTCATATTGACCGGGCCGAAAATCGATCCAAACGGACAGGCGTCTCCGCTTCACCACCTCTGATCAGCAGCTCGATGATCAGAGCCCAGCATGACCGATGAACCGAGACGGGAGCGCCTCGCAGGGCTCAAATGTCCAAAAACCGACCCCAGAAGACCCGTCCTCCACAGGACCATGACCACGGACAGTGACCATCGCCGGAGAACTTCTTCTCCCGTCTGTGGAGTCTCCGTACGGAGCCTTCGTACGGAGCCATCGCCGGACGAACTCGCTGAGACGCAGCCAGCCGGTCGGCCGCTGCGCTGGCCACGCCCCCCACGGCAACGGGAGGCGAGCGTCCCGATTGCCGCCCGCCCGCATCCCGCCCGCATCCCGGCGGCCTGGCCGGCGCCGCCCCTATTCCAGAGACGATCTTCGGAGCAGAATGGCAAAGTGGTGCCGATCGGTAAGTGGTCACCCAGCAGCCGACGAGCCGTGCAATGGGCAGGGTGCGCGGCGCTGACGTTGTACTTCCTCGCCGTAGCCGTCGTCGGCGAGTGGGGCCTGGCGGTCGCCGGAGCCATGGCCCTGTTCGCGAGCGTGCTGTGCGGCGGGGTCGCCTATTTCACGGGAGTGACGGCGTGGGAACTGCTGCGGGCCTTCGGTGGAGGGCTCGTCAAGGCCGAGTACAGCAAGACCGTCCGGATCTACCGGTCCGGAGGAGGCAGCCGCAACCCCGAATCCCCCTGGCAGCAGCGCTATATCTATGTCAACGCCGAGGGGCGGACGCTGACGGGCACGCGCGGTTGCTCCTACGAGAACTCCAAGGCGCGGCCGCAGCGCCGCTTCTGGCTCGCGAACGGCAGGCATCCCGGCCTACGACCCTTCTGGCAGACGCTGTTCTCGCCCGCCTTGCTGATCGTCGCCGTCCCCGCCGCCCTGGCCGCCGCGGCCCTCGCTCTGGCCGCCGTTCCCGGAGCGTTGATCGCCGCCATCATCGGCGTTCCGCAGGGCTGACGGGCGGGCGATGAGGCGGTGTCGGCCGCCAGTTTCATCGCCATCCTGTACGTCGCCCTGCACGCCTGCAAGGTGCGGAAGCTCGACGCATGTCGGCACTACTAGTACGGCAGTCCGAGATCGTGATCTTGTCATGGTCGGCTGATTCGGGCTCGCTGGTGGAACCAGCGGGCGCGGGCTTGGTGACGCCGTCGCC
>NZ_JBEYTW010000158.1:0-11371 GCF_040643275.1 Spirillospora sp. NPDC047418 | reverse complement strand
GGACCCTCAACAAGCCCTATCCTCCCAGCACAGAGGCACTTTTCTTATCTAAACGGTCACTCTCGACCCACCGCCCGGTGAAAGCCCGAGGCTAATCCGCATCCCATGCAGCAGCGCGTTGATCGCGTCGGCGACCGTCTGCTCGTCCGGGCGGTTGGTGGCGAAGGTGGGGCGGAAGTCGCCGGGGGGTACGACGCTCACTCGCTTTTCTTTCTTCCTGGCCGTAGCCGCGACACAGCACGGCATTTCAGGTATACGTGAAGGCTGACGGTATCGACCGGTGCCCTATTTCTGATGTCGCTGGTGTCCTACTTCTTGGTTCGAGGTGGAACATGAGCGACGCCAAGCTTGTCCCGCAGACCCTGCGGGAGCCCGGTCTTGTTGAAGTCAGCCGCGATGACCTCAAGGTCGGCCTGGCCCAGTCCGTAGCCGCGCAGTGCCAGCCGCTCCAGGCGGACCCGCAGGCCGGTGTCATCGTCGCCGCAGGAATCGGTGACGGTGATCCCACCGGCCAGGCGGGTGTAGCCGTTCCGGGCGAGGAGGGTCCCGGTGATCTGGGCGGCTTCCTCGACCTGCTGCGGCGTCCAGTCGGGCAGCGGGATCTGGCTGATCACCGGAGCGGTGACGTGCCGGTCGACGAACCGGCGGGCCCACCAGTCCACCGTGATGGTGTTCAGCAACCCCAGCAAGGCCAGACGTTCCCGTTCACCCGAGTCGGGATCGTGCATGAGGGCGTGGATGTAGCCGGTGTTCTGCAGTATCCCGGCCTCGGGCAGCGCAGTCGCGATGATCGTCCGCGAGTCGTCACTACGGCTGACCCGGCGAAAGATGATCACTGGATGCTTCTCGGTGAGCACAACAGCGCCATCTCGTTTCCCGACGCCACGTGGCTTGGCCATCAGGCCAAAAAAGTCCATGACGAACTGCTTGAATGGTTCGCCCGCATCAAAGCCGAACTGATCGACATGCGCGGTCATCAAGACCTTCCACGCCCCAGGATGGTTCTCACCAATCGCAAGCGCATTGTCCCGACCACTACCTGTGAAATCCCAGCGGGAGTCGTGAGCGGCCTTGATCCAGCCCTTGCCTGAGGACAGGCGCGGACCTGTACGCATGGTATCGAACACCTTGCGGTCAGCCGCGCCGTTGAACCAGGGGATGACGTGGGTTTCGGAAAACGAGGCGAGATCATCCCTGGTGAGCAGGATTGCGTTCTCATCGGTCGCGGCCGCGACCTCGGCGCGATTGTTAGCGACCCAGACCCGCGTCGTCGGCGTGGCTGACTTGGCGGTACTGAGGAACACCACGGCGTAGGAGGCGTGGACATCCTCAAAGATCCATTCGCCGTGGTTGCGGCCCTGCACGATCCGCAGGTCACAGACCGTGGTGAGTTCTTCGCGAAGTTTCTTCCATCCGGCCAAGACCATGCTCTGACGTGGCAGGACCAGCCCGAGGTGGCCGGAGTCACGCCGCAACCGAATGGCGCGCTCCAGCATCAGCTGCGCCAGTTCCAGATGCGTGCCACCACGCAGGGTGTACGACTTCTTGAACAAGTCCTGCAGGACAGCCCGGTGCGCCTTCTCCTGTTCCTCCTGTTCGGCCTCCACCGGGTGTGCGGCACGCAGCTCCTTCATTTTCTGCTCGCGTTTGCTGTCCGGCAGCGCCATCAGGCCGGGGTGTACACCGGCCCAGAACGGTGTGGCCTCCCAGCGGACCTTCTCCCACGGCGGGTTCCCCAGGATGACATCGAACCCTGGGCGTGCCCGCACGAACACTTCAGGGAACCGGTACGGCAGGTGCACCACCCCGAACTGTTCGAGTTGCCGCCGAATCTCCTCGGCCTTCTCCCCAGCCCCGGCGACCACGGTGATCGCCTCGTCGGCGTCCTGGGGCGGTGAGGTCAAGCCCATGCGCACGGCGACCGCGGCGTCGAAGATGTGCTTGGCGTCCTGTGCTTCGGCCAGGGCTTGCCGGTAGGCGCGTGCCGCGTCCTGCACCTCGGCCTTTTTGGCCTCGTCGGTGCGCGCAACGCGCCGCAGCCGTTCCCCGGCCGCGCGCAGGGCGTCTTCGATCTTGTCGGCGAACAGCGACATCTGCCCGATGCCCGCCCTGGGCTCCAGGACGTCCAATGCCTCCGACAAGGTCCCGATGCCGGTGAGACTGTTCCCGACGACCAGGCCGTGTTCCAGCGACGACATCGGCAGGCCTGGGACAAAGGTGTGGATCCAGATGCCCAAACGGGCCAGCTCAACCGCCATGAGGTTGAGATCCAGCCCGTACACGCAGCGCCGTGCGATCTGACGCCGCAGCAACGCCGACGTCTCGATTTCGACCGAGGCACCCTGGTCGCCGAGGGTATGGCGCGCTGCCTGGGACAGCCGGGTGAGCTCGTCGGCGATGGCGGCGATGGGCTGCTCGGCGAGGAAGGCGGTGAACCGGGCCTCGATCCGGTCGACCGCTGCGACCAGGAAATGCCCGGATCCCATTGCCAGGTCGGCGACGCGGAAGTCGAAGAACATATCCGCCGCCGCCGCCTCATCCCCCTGACCCAGCAGCTCCCCCACCCTATGCAGGTGGGCTCGCAGTGCCGGTTCCAGCGCCGTGTCCAGCAGGTGTTCCACCGCGAACGACTTGGTGAAGTACGAGCCCGTCGCCTTGCGGTTCCCGGCGTTGTTGTGGAAGTACACCTGCCCCGCCGGCACCACGACCGTGTCACCGTCCTGGGCGGGGACGAAAGCGTCGTCCTTGTTCGTGGTGAGCGGGACCGGTGCGATGGACAGCGAGGACTCCAGTAGCCCCTCGTAAATGGTGCCGAACTCGCGTACCGACAGCGACCGGAAATCCACGGGACCCTGTGTGCCGTCCGGGCCGACGTCGACCAGCAGAGCGCGCAGGGCCGGACCGAACTCAGCGTCGGCGAGGTGCATCTGCGTCAAGGCAGCACCCGACGGGCTCACCGCGGCGTCGTGTGTGAACAGGCCACCGTTATAGGCCGGGACGTCCCAGCCCCGGTTACCACCGTCGACCGCGGCCCACACGGAGAGCATGTCGTCCCACATTGCGGTGGCGTCGGGGTCGAAGGTCTGCCCGGGGTCGGCGGCGAAGTCCTTGGCCAGGGTCTTGACCGCGTGCCGGTCATACCGCGGGTTCTGCCCGTACGGCAGCAGCCGCCGGTCTTCGGCATAGGCCAGGAACAACAACCGAAACAAGATCATAAGAGTTCGGTGGTACGCCTCCTGCAGATCGTTTTCCGACATCAAGCGCATGTGCCGAGCCACCGCGACGGCCAGGCCCGGCACGACATCGTTGTAGATTCGCTCACGGAGCCGGATCCCCAGGTCGGCGGCGAAGTCCGCAGAAGCCGCCAGAATCTGGTCGGCGCTCCCGCCACGCGTCAGCGCGGCGGCGCAGAACAGCAGCGGAAGATAGCCGGCGGTTTCATCGGTGAGCAGCCCCAGATCCAGCTCGACGAACGTCTCCCCCGGGCTTTTAGCGCCGGTCCCCACGGCTGGCTGGGCTGGATGGAGCCGCAGCTGGCTGCCACGCACGACGATGACCCACGGAAGGTTTTCCCGGGTCGCCGTCGCGATCCCATGGGCGACCGGTGACACGGCCCCGAAACGGGGAGAGGGCCGGTCAAAGACCTCGGTGTCGTTCAGCAGAACCGCGACGGCCTTCGTCGTCTCCTCATGGGTCAACACAAAGGCGGCCGAACCCCGGGGTACCAGCGTGTACCCCAGCCCCTTGATCAGTGAAAGCCCACGCAGGCCGCGCAAGGACTGCGCCTGAACACATGCGCCGCCCCAGTCGCTTCTTCGAGGAACGCCCGTGCGCAGCTCATGCGTGGCGAACAACCCCTGGTTGCTCAACCCAGGGGTGAGCTGGTCCTTCACCCCCGTCAGTAGACGCTCCAGCGCGCGGCGTGCCCCGTGCCGGTCGGGCTCCCGCAGCGCTACATCACAGACCTGGGCCACCTGGTCCACATCCAGGTCCGTAGCGGTCGAAGGGTCCCCTTGTGTCCCACATGTCGCCGCCTTCACCGGCCCGCCCGCGTCGCCGTACAGGACGACTAGCAGCACCGGAGAGGGCCGGTTGGACTGCCGCAGCTTCCACAGGCGTCGGATCTCGTCGGTCTTCGGCTGTCCCTCCACGCTGTAGGCGACCGCCACCTCCAAAGGCGAGTCGCCGTTGCCGAACAGGACTCGGTCGGTGTTCAACGACGCAGGCGCCCCCTGAGGCTTGGCCCAAGGCAGAGTCCGGGCGTCGCTGTCCTCCAGGAAGCGGTCCACATCATGCTGGATCACACTCGAACCCTTTCAATCGCCCTCGTCATCAGCGAAACCGCCACAAGCGTCACTATCCCGTCCTTACCACACAGCCCAGGCAGATGGTCCATACTTCACCACGCGCGACGGTCTCTGCGCGCACGTCTGACTCAAAGTGTCACAAAAGACACGTCTTAGCTCATCATCCTGGAACAGGCACCCGACAGCCAAGGGACAGACAGAGAACGGGGCAGTACCGGGCGGGATGACCTTCCCCTGAGGTCCGCACGCTCTTGCAGCAGATCCCGATAGAGGACCAGCACCCGAAACCACCATCGATGTGAGCGGCCCGGCGGCACAGACCACATCCCCGGTCTCGCCGGTAGTAGGCCGGCACCCGCCAGGTAGCCCCCGGCCGCCACACGAGCGCGTAGGGGTTCAAGTAGCCCTGGCGAAGGATCAGTCGGATTCGGGCCGTGTGTGCGTGCTGGGGCAAGCGGTGTTGGACGCGCGGCCCGGCGCCAGTGGGGAAGAGACTTGCGGGCGACCTTGCGCCGGCTTACGGCTGGAACATTCCATGCTGCTGCGCCCTGTGGCGGCGTGGTGGAGGGTCGGTCGAGGGCTCGGATGTGGCCGTCGCACATGCCGTAGAGGACCAGGACGGCGAGGTGGTGGGCGGCGGCGACCTTGGCAATGTTGTGGCCCGCTTGCCAAGGCGGGCCAGGATGTGGTCGCCGACCGCGCGAATGGGGGGAGCCGGCGCGTTGCTGCTGGAGCGCTTCGATCAAAGCCCACCGCAGGACCGGTAAGCCCTGCTTGGTGATGTGATCGGGTGACCTTGAGACCGGACTCGCGGTGCCGCGGAGTGAGCCCGGCCAAGATCGCCAGTTTCTCCGCGCGGCTGAAGCGCGTGATGTCACCGATCTCGGCGACGATCATAGCGGCCAGGACCGGAGGGACCCCGAGTGCTTGCGGGAGAGCAGAAGCGGCCTTCTGAGCCGGCTCACCTCCGGTCGAAAGTGCCAGCCTTGATCTGATGCCTAAGATTCCGCCAAGTTCGACCTTCGAGGACGAGCTTGGGACCTTCCGGATCCTTCGAGTCCCGCACAGCCGCATAACCGCGGCCTTGAAAGGCGACCTCAGAGGCCAAGATGGTGACTTCCACACAGTTCTCGCCGCTGGTGCTGTAGGAGGAGCGACGCCACGCGAGGCGGGGGTCCTCACCCATCCGTGATCTCCCTTGCAGCACGCTCGATGCGTGCTTCTGACTCGTCCGGAGACATGGCCATTTCGGATAGTTCGTCGAAGACCACCCTACGACGGGTGACGTCGTCTTCGGACTCCAGGTAGATGTCACCGCCCGGGGTCTCCAGGTAGGCGATGTCGGGGTCGATACCGACCTCGAAGCTCAGGACGACGAAACCACCGTTGAGGCCGGGGTGCCGTCCCTGATGAAACGAAAGTACTCGCAGTTCCACGTGCGGACGGCGGGAGTCTGTGAGTAGGGACTCGAACTGGGCCCGCATGGTCTCGGCGCTGCCCATCCTGCGGTGCAGGATCGCCTCGTCGAGAACCACGTGAAGCTCGGGGGCGTTGGGCCGGCTCAGGATCGATCGCCTTGTCATACGCGCGGCGACACGGCGCTCGATGTCCGCAGCTTCAGAGGTGAAGGCCATCACGACCTCCCGTGCGTAGTCGGGGGTCTGGAGTAGGCCAGGTACGACCTGGGGTTGCCATTCGCGGATCTGGGATGCCTCGTCCTCCAGCGAGAGGTACGTGCCGGCGAAGATGTCGCGGTAGGCCGTCCACCAGCCGCGCTTCCAAGCGTCTTTGGCGAGTTGCAGCAGGGCGTCGCGTTGGGGGCTGGTGACGCCGTAGAGATCCATCACCGCATTGAGGTCGTTGCTGCTGGCCTTGGTGAGGGCCCGTTCGATCCGCATGACCTTCTGACGGCTCCAGCCCAGCCGCTGGGCGGCGTCCTCGGGACGCAGATCGGCACGCTCACGTAGTTCGCGCAGCTCTCTGGCGAGACGTCGGCCACGAACCGTTGGACTGTGTGGCTGGACCATGAGCGGCAGTCTGCCTTCCTCGGGGTGTCAAGAGCAGGGCCTTGCAGCAACTCCTCGAGCGAAAACTGTCGAAGTCGTTGTGATCATGAACTGTACAGAGTCACTATGGCGTGGCAACGCACTGCGATCGATGGATCACAGTGTGCGAAACGGCGACAAGACGGCCCGAGTCCACGGTCGGCGAGCTCGGTAGAGCTGGTTGGCGGGCGCGGCAGCCGTTGCGTCGGCGGTCATCGCGCGGCCGGGCCATGGATTGGAGACCCTGCCCGGCCGCGCATCCTCACCCTCGACAGGGAGGTATGGATGAGAATAGCTCTGAGTGCGCTGGCAACGCCCTATCTCCAGAACGCTGAGGGGCCTTCGCTGCCCCTCGGGACGGCGGGCGGTGACACCCTGTCCGTCGTGCCGAACACGGACGGCGCATTGGTCGCCTCACGTACGCCAACCTCGCGACAGGCCGCCGCTGACGGAACAAACACCGAGGGCGACTGGGACGGTCACGTGTGGCACATTGACGTCCCAGGCGTGCCCGACGCGGTGTCCTTGCTGCGTCGCTGGGTTCGCCTGCTGCTGGTTGACGACGTGGTACTGACCGAGGCGTTCGAGTTGATCGTCAGTGAGTACGGCACCAATGCGCTGTGGCACTCGGCCAGTGGGATGCCCGGCGGTCGCATGAGGGTCGAACTCTGCATCGGCCGCCGGCAGACGCGCCTCACGGTCTTGGACGATGGACCCGTCCCGGTTCGTGCCGATGAGCAAGCCGACCCCGCTGAGCATGGACGCGGATTGATTCTGGCGGACGCCTACGCCGACGAGACCGGCCAGTACGACTGCGCCGACGGCCACGCCGTCTGGGCCCTGGTCAACTGCTGAGACCGGGACGCGCACCGCACCCCCCATGGTGCGCGTCCCTTGCCGGCCGTGCCCCGGCCGGCCTGTCGTGCGGTCGGTGGCTGATTCCCCCCGGAATTCACCGGCCGCACGACACCCATGAGCCATCCATCACATGACGAGCGCGTTCGCCGCGTTCACCTTGGAAGTGATGTCGTGACCTTCCGTGAGTACGCCGCCCATCCTGGCGGTTCTCTTGAGTCGGCCACTGCCGCGTGCCACCGCGGCTTGGCAGGAGAACTCGATCTCGACCAGGCCGTGGAAGTCTTACGGCGGCGCTACCCGGGACTGTGCATCTATTGGGGCGAGTGCACCGGCTCTCTCTGGGCTTCGCTGCCTGATCAGTTGGTCGAGGCGAAGAGCGCCTTTGACCTCGCTCGACGCATCGACGCAATGCTTGAGCATCCCTATGTCCGGAGCGTCAGAGACCGCCATGACCAGCGCGAGGTACCAGCTTCTCGGGCAGTGGACGGCACCTGGGCCATGCCGGAGAGGAAGGCGTCTTCCTCAGCAAGTCAATCCCGCCCCTCTGACTTGGCAACACGCCGTCGGCGCAGCAACCTCCTCCGCCGCGTCCTGGTCGGTTGCCGCCGCATCCTGTCGGGACAATCGAGAGTGGCAACTCCCGCATGTTGAAGCGCCGCCGCGACACGGCGGCTTCTGGCCCGCTCGAAGGTGTACATCAAGTTCTGCTGGCTGCCATCGGGTACCAGAACCCGCACTACTCGGTGCTACCGCGACCGTCCTGGCGAGGAGGTGCACCGAGTCCCGAGCCTAAGGATGCATCGCCTGTGCGCTGTTCGCCTGAGAACAAGCGTCGGCGAGTTGAGTAGCGCTTTTGTATTTGGAACGAGCTAGCCTGTTGACGGCCTCTCTGAGAGCTGAATCATCCATAACTTTACGGCACGCCCCAACCCGCCGCAACAGGCATAGGGATTGCAAGTCACACGCTGGCGACATTTGGCTGCCGCACTGCCTAGAGGCTGCAAGGTAGGACCGTGTCGCGACACGTTGCGGATTCATGGAAACCCGCCGCACACACTCCTGTGGTGCGGGACCGGGCGCGGTCCAGGACGAGTCGATCGGAGGTGGAGCGACGAGCGACGAACAGGTCAACCAGACACGCAAGCTGCAGCGACGTTCGCAGCTTGGCGGAGGACGCCGACGGGATCGGGAGATGAGGTTCCGAGTCAGCGACCAGGAGTACACGGAAATCCGTGCGGCAGCCCAACGAGCAGGAGCCGCCTACGGAACATTCATCGTCCACACCGTCCAGGCAGCCACTCGCCAGCACAGATTTGGACACCAGCCGACCGCGGAACTCTGCGAAGAACTGCGCGGCATCGCGCGACAGTTGAACCGAATCGGCGTGAACCTCAATCAACTGGCGCGCATCGCGAACGCGACGGGACAGGTGCCTGGGGAACTGCCTGCTGCATTGTCGTATCTGGAGAACGTCCTCCGCAGAGTGGACGCTTCGTCCGTCGAGATCGGTCGGCTCCTACGTTGATCGGCAAAGTCACCCGCGGCCAGGGCGTCGCAAGGCTGCTGTCCTACCTCTACGGCCCTGGCCGGCGCAACGAGCACATTGATCCGCACATCGTCGCGGGTTTCCGACTCCCCATGGCCCTGGAACCTGGCCTCGATGCGAGAGGCGATCGGGACTTCCGCCACCTGGTCGGTGTCCTGACATCCCCACTCGACACACTCCGGCACACACCCCTGGCGTTGCCGATCTGGCAGTGCTCGATCCGAGCGGCCCCAGAGGACCGAACCTTGTCGGACGATGAATGGGCTGACATCGCCGAAGAGGTGATGCACCAAACCGGATTCGCCCCCCGAGGTGACGACCAGGCATGCCGCTGGATCGCAGTACGGCACGCCGACGACCACATCCACCTCGCTGTCGTCCTGGCCCGCGAGGACGGACGCAACCCGAACGTCCACCGCGACTATTACAAGGTCGCCGACGCCTGCCACACCGCCGAGGAACGTTACGGCCTCACCCGAACCGCCCCCGCCGACCGCACAGCCGCACCTCGACCGACCCGAGCCGAGACAGAACTTGCCCATCGTAAGAACTGGCCGGAGCCTCCTCGCACCACCCTTCGCCGGCACGTAGCCACCGCAGCCGCGGGAGCCGAAACCGAGGACGACTTCTTCGCCGCCCTCGAAGATGCTGGAGTGCTGGTCAAGACCCGTGAGAGCGCCCGCAGTCCTGGAGAGATCACCGGTTACGCGGTCGCGCTTCCACACCACACCAACCAAGAAGGCCAACCGGTCTGGTTCTCCGGAGGAAGGCTCGCCGCCAACCTCACCCTCCCCAAACTCCGCCACCGTTGGTCAGCTCCACACGGAAGTATCCCCTTTGACCGGCGCGCCTTTAGCCGCAGCATCGAGCTGACTCGCCAGGAACGATCTGCGGCCTACCAGCAGGCCGCCCGAGCCGCCGCCACGGCCACCTGGCAGATGCGCCATATTCAGGACCCGGCCGTCCGCGCTGACGTGGCCGCCGCGACCTCCGACGTCCTACACGTGACCGCAGCAATCACCGGCAACAGAGAACTCGCGCGCACTGCCGACTTCTACGACCGCGCAGCTCGCGAACCCTACGGATGCCAGCCACCACCGACGCCCTACGGCGCGAACCTTCGCGCGGTTGCCCGAGCCCTGGCTTATTCCGAAATCCGAGGACGACGCGGTCACCGTCCGGACCTTGTGAGCGTCCTCTCCCATCTCATGCTGCAACTCGCCGCCCTAATCGAGGCGATCGCAGAGTCTAGGCAGCTCCAGCACCGTGCCGCACAAGCAGCAGCCGCACGCAAAGCTGCTGCGCAACTCACCAAACTCGGCCGGCCAGATCCACGACCGCCGTCCCCGACGTTGCCTCGGATGCCAGCGCACCTCACTGCGGGGCAAAACGCTGCACGACTCGCGGCCGCCGCGTTCCCCGTCCCCCTCAGCCACCATCTGACAGAAAGCCCGTATCAATCCACCGGAGCCGCATGTCCGCAACCCGGTCCGCACCGCCGCCGCGGCCCATCGCGGTAGCTCGACCAGCAAGACTCCCACGCCACGCCGCGCGGGGTCGTGGCGTAATGATCAGAGCAGTCGCATACTAACGGAGCGCAAACAACTCTAACGATGCGCAAGCAATGTACCGGTGCAGTGTTCGGAAGGACGAACCTGCGCTACCTCGTCCCCACCACACAAGAGAGGCGTAGCCATGACCGACCACAGTTCCCACGTGAGACCCGCACCCACAAGGACATGCCTACATGACCGACTACATGCCGGCTCCTGGTGCCGCTGGTAACGACGACGAGACCGCTCAGCTAGCGGTCAACTTGTATGAACACGTCCGCCAGCTCAACTACGCCACGGCTGGCCCACCGAGCCTCACCCTCCCCTCCACCGCGTACACCGTTCTCGGCAACCTGAGCGCAGCCAGCTACGGTCTGGATCAGCTCCTCGACCAGATCAACCGCTTCTTCCTGCGCGAACTTCAAGCCGACCGCCTCGGCCACGACGACGGCGAAGACCTCACCGACGTCCTGAGCCGCCACGGCCAAGCCTTGGCCGACGCAAGGCGCCACACTCAAGCCCTCTGCGCGACCCTCAGCGAAGCTCAATCCGCCATCAACGCCGTCCACTCTCGCCCCACCCGCGGACGCGAGGCGTCCCCGATGACCAGAGGCGAGACACATCAGGACGACGCCGGCGTAGCAGCAGCGGCGAACGACTTCCCCAGACCAATCACCGACCCAACGCTCCTCGCACCGCCTCCAGCCGGTGAACGACACAACCCCATCCACTTCCCCCGCCGCACGAACCTCCCGGAGGCCTGAGCATGGAACCCATGACCCATGAGGAACTCGCCGCCCTCCCCACCACAACCACCATCGAGACCGCCGCCCGCGCCCTCGGCCTCGGCCGAACCCGTGCCTACCAACTAGCTCGCGAGGGGCACTTCCCCTGCAAGGTCATCCGAATCGGCACCAGCTACCGAGTCGTCACCGCCGACCTCCAGCAGCTCGTGTCCAGCAACGAAGGGGGTATCTCCTAAGGCGTGGAAATGATCTTGGTGGGTAGATGATCGACAGGGAAGATCATCCATCGAATTCGGGGGGATTCGAAGTTGTGAGT